>NZ_JBSGZD010000067.1:0-31606 GCF_053610825.1 Streptomyces sp. NPDC054863
CAGGCGAAGTCCGCACCCGGGACGAGCTCGAACGAGGCCGTGGCCAGGACGAGTCGGACGTCCTGCGGTGCGATGCGCGGTACGCGCCGCTCCAGGTACCAGGGGCCGCTCATCAGCAGGCTGACGGACCAGAGGTAGTCGTGCAGGGCGCGGGAGGCGGCGACGTCCCGGCGGGGGGCGTGGCCGTGACGTGCCACGATGCGGGCGGCCTCGGCGTCGACGAAGGCGGTCAACGCCTCCTCGTCGCAGGCGAGTCGGGCACCGTCGAGGCACCCTCGCCCCTCGGGCTCCGTGTCCACGACCGGTTCCGTCTGCAGGACGGGCCCCGTGTGCAGGACAGGCTCCGTGTGCACGACGGGTTCCGTGTGCACGACGTGTACGTCCAGCGCTTCGCACACGGCCGTGAGGCGCAGGTAGGCGCCGGAGAGCGCGGACTCCGTGGGCGTGGCGGGGGAGGCCGTCATGGGCTCCGTGGCCAGGGGCATCGGCGCTCCTTGGTGTTGCCGCACGGTGGCTGCGGGCAGGGCTGGCATGCCGAACCGGGCTGGAAATCCGAATCGGGCTGAGTAGGTAAGCCTTACCTTAATCACGATCGGGCGTCGATGATCCAGGGGATTCCCCACGGGGCGGGCGGGAGTTGAATACTTAGGCTTGCCTAACCTAAGCTTCGCCGTCGATGTGGCCACAAGTGAACCGGCGCCCCGTCGCCGTTCCCGCGCCACGTACGCCGCTCGTCCCCACCTACGACCCGGAAGGGCCACCGCCCATGCGGTTGTACCTGCTTGCCCTGAACCCCACCGACTCGGTCACCGAGGGCTTCCTCCCCGCCGCCGCCCGGCTGGGCCTCGACGTCACCGTGCTCACCGACCAGCCCGGGGCCCACCGCGCCACGTACCCGGACATCGAGGTCCTGGAGTGCGACGTACGCGACTTCCGTGCGGTCATCACCCGGATCGCGACCCATCACGCGCCCGACGCGGTGTTCACCAACAGCGACCACCTCCAGACCCAGGCGGCCCTCACCGCCGAGTACTTCGCTCTGCCCGCCAAGCCCTGGCAGGCCGCGCTGCGCGCCAAGGACAAGGCGCACCTGCGCCGCCACCTCGCCGCGACGGGCGCCGACACGGTGTGGTCGACGGAGCTGGCCGCCGGTCAGGACCCGGCCGCGCTCCTGGGCCTCGACGTGCCCTACCCGTGCGTCGTCAAGCCCCGCGAGGGCGTGGCAAGCGAGGACGTGGTGCTCGTCGACACCCCCGAGGACCTGGTGCTGCGCTGCAAGGAGATCCAGGGCCGCCGTCCGCAGGTCCCGCTGGTCGTCGAGGAGTACCTGGCGGGCGAGCTGTACACCCTCGAAACGCTGGGCGACGGCCGCGTCCGCCACGTCCTGGGCGGCTTCCACACCGAGCTGTCGGCCCCGCCGTACTTCATCGAGGAGCGCCTCGCCTTCGTCCCCGCCCACCCCGAGCCGGTCGTGGCGCAGATACTCGCCCAACTCGACGCGCTCGGCGTCGGCTTCGGCGCCTGCCACACCGAATTCGTGGTGCACGAGGGCCGGGCCCGCATCATCGAGGTCAACTACCGCGCCATCGGCGACCAGTGCGACCTGCTGCTGGCCCAGCTGCTGGACATCCCGCTCTTCGAGCACATCCTGCGCACCCACCTCGGCGAGCCGCTCCCCGCCGACCTGGGCGTCCGTACCGACGGGGCCGCCCGGCTGGAATACCCGTACGTCGACAGGGCGGGAACGCTGACGTCGGCCCCCGACGCCGCCGATCTCGTCGTGGACGGCGTGCGGTTGACGTACCGGCCGCTGCGCCGGGTCGGGGAGCGGCACGACCTCTACCACACCAACCGCGACTACGTCGGCGTGCTCCGGGCCACCGGCACCGACCAGGAGACCGTGGACCGCGTCGCGGACGGCTTCCTCGCCGCACAGAGCTGGGTGATCACCCCGTGACGGCGCCCGTGACGGCGCCCGTGACGGCGCCCGTGACGGCGTCCATGGCGGCGCCGATGACGGCGCCGATGACGGCGCCGATGACGGCGCCCATCTCTTCCGTGGACGCGGAGGAGGCCCTGCTGCTGCGTGTGCTCGGCGCACTGCTCCGCGAGGACGTCGTGGGCCTGCGCACCCGCTCCACGCGGCTGGAGCGGGAGGACGGCCGCTGGCTGCGGCTGGCCCCCGAAGGCGGCGGCAGCGCCCTGCTGCTGCCGGTCGCCGAAGACGGCTTCCAGAGTACGTACACCGCCCGACTGCCCCTGCTCGTACGGGAGTCGGACGGGGATTCGGACGACCACGAGCTGACCACCCACGACGACGTGCTCGCCGCCCTGGCCGCGCTCGCGGACCCCGTCGACCGGGCGGGCTTCGACGCCTTCGCCGAGGAGTGCCGCCAGACCCTCGCGACCATGCGGCTGCACGACCGTACCCGCGACGAGGTCACAGGCCGTCTCGTCGGCCGCCACGGCGCCGACCCCGCCGACTGGACAGGACTCACCGGCGCGCTCGCCCACGACACCCTCGCCGCCCGCCACGACCACCCGGTCTACCCGACCGCCCGAGGGCGCTCCGGCCTGGACGAGGGTCAACTGCGCGCGTACGCCCCGGAGTTCCATCCGCGCTTCGCGCTGCACTGGCTCGCCGTGCCGCGCGAGGCGGTCACCGTGCCCGGCGGTCACGCCCGGTTGCCCGACCAGTGGCCCACGCCCGAAATCCTCGGCCTGCCGGAGCCATTCCACCGCCATGTCGCCCTCCCCGTACACCCGTTGACGCTCGGCGCGCCCCTGCGTGACGCCCTGCGCGCCACGGGCCTGGAAGGCCGGGCGGTGCTCGCCGAACACCCGCACCTGGAGGCCGTGCCGACCCTGTCGATGCGCACCGTTGCGTTGGCCATCGACCCCTCCCTCCACCTCAAACTGCCGCTCGCCACCGCCACGTTGGGACTGCGCAACCGCCGGACCATCAAGCCGGGCACCCTCGTCGACGGCGCCGCGGGACAGCGCCTGCTGGAAGCCGTGATCACCCGCGAACCGCGCTTCCGCGACACGGTCCTGCACGCCGACGAGACGGTGTACGCCCACGCCGGGCACGAACTCCTCGCCGTACTCGCCCGCCGCTACCCCGCAGGACTCGACGACGCCGTCGTCACCCCCATGGCCGCCCTGCTGAGTGAGGCGCCCGGCGGCGCGACGGTGCTCGACCACCTCGCCGACCGCTTCTACGGCGGCGATCCGCTCGCACTGCTCGACGCCTGCCTCACCCTGCTCTTCGACTGGCAGACCACGCTCTTCGGCTACGGCATCGCGCTGGAGTCCCACCAGCAGAACGTCTCCGTCGTCCTGGACCGCGACGCGGCAGGCCGCACCCGGCTGCGGCTGCTGCTCAAGGACAACGACGGCCCGCGCATCCACACCGACCGCATGCGCGCGACCCTGGGGTCCGAGGCACCGGACCCGTCCGACTTCGACGACGCCCGGATCTTCGGCCCGGACGACCACGCGGTCACCGACCTGTTCACCACCATCACCGTCCATCTGTGCGCCGGCGCGTACGCCTTCGGGCTGGCCAGGAGCGGCCGTGCCCCGCTGGAGACGCTGCTCACTCTCGTACGGGACAGGCTCGCCGAAGCCGTCGAACGGCTCGGCGGCGGAGCGGGAGAACCCGGCGCTGTGCTGCGCGCGCGGGTGCTGGACGCCCCGCGGCTGCCGGTCAAGGCGATGGTCACCGCCGGATCGCTGCTCACCAAGGAGCGTTCGGGCGCCGCCGACATCAACAAGCACTACACCACCGGGCCGAACTACCTGCTGCGGGCGGCGGTCGCACGATGAGCGCACCTGTTAGTGCAGGCGGTCGCACGATGAGCGCACCTGTTAGTGCAGGCGGTCGCACGATGAGCGCACCTGTTAGTGCCGGCGGTCGCACGATCAGCGCACCTGTTACTGCAAGCGGTCGCACGATGAGTGCCCCCGTACCCCCGGCGGTCGCCCGATGAGCGCCCCCGTGCTCCCCGAGGTCCGGCCTCCCGGGCAGGGCGCCGCCGTCCAGCCGGCCCTCGGACGACGCCAGGTGCACGCCGTGGCCGGGTGCTACTTCGTGGCGTCCTTCGCCGCCCTCGGCCTGCCGCCCTTCTTCACCGAGATCCTTCCGGGCCTCGGCGACACCACCGCCCGGTGGGCCGGGGTGCTCTACATCGTCCCCACCGTCTTCGCGGCGGTCGGCGCCCCGATCTGGGGGCGGCTCGCCGACCGCTTCGGCCGCAAACGGCTCTTGCTGCGCGCCCAGTTGGGCCTCGCCCTGTCCTTCCTGATCGCGGGCTGGGCCGACTCGCTCGCCACCTTCACCGCCGCGCTGGTGCTCCAGGGCATCCTCGGCGGCACGTTCGCCGCGTCGAACGGCTACCTCGGTGCGGCGCTGGAAGGACCGGCCCTGTCCAAGGCGCTCACCCTGATGCAGGGGGCCGCGCGGGCCGCACTGGTCCTCGCCCCGATCGTGGTCGGCTCACTGTCGCCCTGGGTGTCACCGCACCGGCAGTACGCGCTGCTCGCCGTACTGCCGCTCACGGCGGCCCTGCTGATCGCGGCGCTGCCGGAGTCGCGGGGGCCGCGAGAGGGCGGCACCGGACAGCCCACGGACCCGGTGGCCGCCGAGGCCGCGGCTGCCCGGGCGGCTGCCGAGGCCTCGGCTGCCCCGGAGGCCGCCGAGGAAACGGCTGCCCCGCGGACCCCCCTGTACGCCCTGTACGCCCTGGAGTTCGCGTTCGTCTTCTCCACCGTCATCTCCTTCCCGTACCTGATGACGCTCATCGAGCAGCGCATACCCGGCACCTCTCCCACCCTGGCCGGAGTCCTCTTCGCGCTGCCCCACCTGTGCTATCTGCTGACCGCCCTGGCGGTGCACTCGGTCTTCCACCGCCGCCCCCGGCTCGGCATCGCCCTGGGATTCATCTGCATCGCGCTCGGCCTGGCCGGGCACGGCCCGGCCGATTCGCTGCTCTCCCTGACGGCGGTACGGCTGCTGCTGGGCGCGGGCCTGACGCTCGGGCTCGTCTGCCTGTCAGTGCTGGCGGCCGACTGCGCCAAGGGACGGGCCCCCGGCGGGCTGTTCGGCTCGATCGAGTTCTTCTCCAAGGCCGGTGCGGTCGCCGCCGGTGTGGCCGCCGCAGTGGGCAACAGCCTCTTCGGTCCTGCCGCACCCGTGCTGACCGGCACCGCCGTCGCTGTGCTCACCGTGTTCGCGGTCGCCCTTTCGTCCCTGAACCTCCGCTCTCTGCGCATCCGCTGGAGTCGTTGATGTCCCTGACCGATTCACTCGGCACCACCTCCGTCACCGCCACTCCCGGGGGACTGCCCACCGCCGACGACGCCGTGGCCCACACCCTCCTCAACTGCCTCCTGAGAGAGGTGTCGGGCCCCGAGCACCAGACCGCGGTCACCGACGGCCACCTCCTGCTGCGCCTGCCCCGCCGCGGCGTCCTGCTGCGCGTCGCGCTGCGCCGCACGTCGCTGCTGGGCGCCCACCGCTTCACCGGGCCGGTGCGGGAGCAGCGCGACGGCGGCTGGACGGAGATCGACTGGCGGCAGCTCGCCGTGTACACGCAGGACGAGCTGTCATTGCGTACGGGCGTGCGCAACGAGGAGTTCCTGGACCAGATCGCCTCCAGCCACCAGACGATCACGGCAGCCCTCGGCATCCGCGCCACCCGGCCCGACCAGGACGAACCCGCGGTCACGGACGGCGGGCTCGCCGCCCCGGACGACACCGCCGCCACGGACGGCGGGCTCGCCGCCTACCTCTCCTCCGAACAGTCCCTGCTCTTCGGCCACCGCTTCCACCCCACCCCGAAGGCCCGCACCGGCGACATCGCCTCCTGGCTCTCCCACGCGCCCGAGACCGGGTCCTCCTTCGCCCTCCGCCACCTCGCGGTGCGCGAGCACCTGATCGGGCAGGAGACCGCCGAGCCCGGTGGAGCCGACGTGCTCGACGGGCTGCGCCCCGACGTCCCCGACGGCTACCGGCTGCTGCCCGCCCACCCGTGGCAGTACGAGATGCTGAGCGAGCACCCCGGGCTGCGCGAGGCCGTCGAGCGGGGCGACATCCTCGACCTGGGCCCGGCCGGACGGCCGTTCGCCGCCACGGCGTCCGTACGCACCCTGTACGACGGCGACACCTTCCTGAAATTCAGCCTGAACGTCCGCATCACCAACTGCCTGCGCAAGAACGCCAGTTACGAACTGTCCGGCGCCGTCGCCCTGACCCGTCTCCTGCAGCCGGTCCTGGACGAACTGGCCGACCGCTTCCCCGGCAGTGCGATGCTCCGCGAGCCCGCCTACCGGAGCCTCCTCCTGCCGGGGCCCGACGGCTCCCCCGACCGCGCCCTGCTCGAAGGCTTCGGCGTGATCGTCCGCGAGGGCCTGGCCCAGAAGCTGCTGCCCGGCACCACCCCGTTGCTCGCGGCGGCCGTCGCCGACGAGTACCCGACCGGCCCGGGACACGTCTCCCGGCTGCTCGCCGGGGCGGGTCCGGAGACCGTACTCGCCTGGTGGTCGGCGTACCTCAGACTGCTCGTACCGCCCGTCCTGGCCGCCTACTTCGACCACGGCCTGGTGCTGGAACCGCACCTCCAGAACGTCGTCGTCTGCGTCGACGAGGAGGGCATGCCCGCGCAGGTCCTCCTCCGCGACCTGGAGGGCACCAAGCTCCTCCCCGAGCACCACGCCGACACCCTGGCCGCACTGCCCGCCGAGGTCGCGGGCCCCATGACGTACGACGCACAGCGCGGCTGGGACCGGGTCGTCTACTGCCTGCTGGTCAACCACGTCGCCGAGCTGCTCGCCGCCCTCGCCGACCTGCACCCGCAGACCGAGCGCGCCCTGTGGGCCCGGGTCCGGGCGACCCTCCAGGCGTACGCCGACCGGTACGGCTGCCCGCCGCGGCTCGCCGCCCTGCTCGCCGGGGTGCCGCTGCCCGCGAAGGCCAACCTGCTGACCCGCTGGGAACGCAAGGCCGACCGCGAGGCGGGTTACGTCCGCCTACCCTCACCACTTGCCGAGGACGTGCTGTCCCAGGACGTCCTGCCCGAGGACGTGCTGCCCGAGAAGGTGCTGGCCGAGAAGGTGCTGCCCGAGAAGGTGCTGGCCGATCCGGCCCACGCCACCGATCCGGTCCACGAATCCGGTCCAGCCCACGCCACCGATCCGGCCCACGTATCCGATCCGGCCCACGCCACCGGTCCGGTCCACGAATCCGAGCCGGTCCACGCCACCGGTCCGTCCCACGCCACCGAGCCGGCCCACGACGCCTGGAGCACCCGATGACCGCCGCCCCCACCCCCGCGGTACGCGACCGTACCCTCTCCCTCTCTCCCCACGAACTCCCCGCCTACCTCTACGACTTGCAGGCCCTGCGCGCCCACGCGTCCAGCATCCGCAAGGCCCTCCCCGCGAACATCGAGCTGTACTACGCCGCCAAGGCCAACCCCGAGCCGGAGATCCTCACCGCGCTCGGGCCGTACGTCGACGGCTACGAGGTCTCGTCGGGCGGCGAGCTCACCCACGTCCGCAAGGCGGTCCCCGAACACTCCCTGGCCTTCGGAGGTCCCGGCAAGACCCCGGCGGAGATCACCTCGGCACTCGAACTGGGAGTGGAGCGCTTCCACGTGGAGAGCGTCCACGAGCTGCACATGCTGGCGGACCTGGCACGGCGCGCGGACAGCCGCGCGGACGGCCGCGCGGACGGCCGGGCGGACGGCCGGGCGGACGTCCGAGTGGCCGTCCTGCTCCGCGTCAACCTCCCCGTGCCGGGCGGCTCGCTGGCGGACAGCTCCCTGGCGATGGGCGGTCGCCCCACCCCGTTCGGCCTCGACCCCGCCGACGCGGACAAGGCCGTCCGCCTGCTCACCGACGGCACCTACCCGCACCTGCAACTACGCGGTGTCCACGCCCACCTGGCCAGCGGCCTGCACGCCCCCGAACAGCTGGCGGTCGCCGAATCCATCGTCACCTGGGCGGCCGACCTGGCCGCCCGCCACCGCGTCCGCCTCGCCGAGGTGAACGTCGGCGGCGGCATGACCGTCGACTACGCCCACCCCGACCGGCTCTTCGACTGGACGGCCTACGGCGCCGGACTCGCCCGTCTCGCAGCCGCCCACCCCGACCTCACCCTGCGCATCGAGCCGGGCCGCGCCCTGACCGCGTACTGCGGCTGGTACGCCACCGAGGTGCTGGACGTGAAGCTCAGCCACGGCGAGGAGTTCGCCGTCGTCCGCGGCGGCACGCACCACCTGCGCACCCCCGCCACCAAGAACCACGACCAGCCCTGCACCGTTCTCCCGGTCACTGCCTGGCCCCACCCCTGGCCCCGCCCCACCTCCCAGCACCCCCACCTCACCCTCACCGGCCAGCTCTGCACCCCCAAGGACCTCCTCTCCCGCCACGTCCCGGCCCCCGGCCTCCGCGCGGGCGACCGCGTGGCCTTCGCCCTCACCGGCGCCTACGCCTGGAACATCTCCCACCACGACTTCCTGATGCACCCCCGCCCGAGCTTCCACTTCCTCAACCGATCGGCGACCTGACCGCCCCGGCGGGGGCTGCGCGGCCCGAGTGCCTCAGTCGCCGGCGAGGAGGCGCAGAGCCGCCCGGCGGGCAGGAAGCGGGTGACAGCGGCGCCTGTTTCCGGTGACCGGACCAGGGCGCCGGGGTGTCCGCGTGCAGACCGGGGCGGGTGGCGGTGGCGCCCGGCCTCAACCCAACGGGACCGGCGGCCGGAAACCGTGCTCGCGCCGCAGGCGGTGCGGGAGCCCTGACCCAGCCCGGACAACAACAAAAGCCCCGGGCCACTGGCCTGGGGCTTTCGCGTGTTTTGCGTGGAGTGGGTGACGAGAATCCAACTCGCGCTCTGAGCTTGGGAATCACCGGGTCTTGGGTGGGTCGCGGAGCTCTGACGCGTAAATAGCAGCAGGTCAGGGTGGGGAGGCTGGGTGCCTCGTGGGCCGGCTGGATGTGGCCGTGGCTGCCCCTGGGACACCGCCTCGAAGGGCTGGCTAAGGGCTGCAGCCTCGCCTGATGTCGGCAGGCAACAGCCGGTATCGACGAGTGACCGGGCCCGCTGCCATGCGGCCCGCACGCCCGAACCTCACCACCCTGATCCTCTCTGACATGAGGGCCCTGATCGGGCCTGGACAACAAAGCCTGGCTGCCGGCCCGGGGGTCGGGTCTTTCCTGGGGCGCCACCGGTCCTGTGCCGTCCGCCCGCTCCGGACGTATGCGCACTCACAGCTGCCGGAGCGCGCCGCCGTCGACCGCCCATTCGGCGCCGGTGACCTGACCGGCCAGCGGGGACAACAGGTAGGCGATGACGCGGGCGACGTCCTCCGGGGCGCCGATACGGCCAGTGGGGAGTTTGCGGACCTCGCGGACGAAGTGGTCGACGGCCGCCTCGGCCGGCAGTCCGAACCGGTCGGCGAGCTGCTCGGCGAAGCCGCCGGGGGCGTCGAAGAGGGCGGTACGGGTCGGGCCGGGAGAGACGACGTTGGAGCGGACGCCCTGCGGTCCGAACTCTGCCGCCAGGGACTTGGAGACCGAGAGCAGCGCGGTCTTGGCGGCGGCATAGTCGACGATCGGCGGATCGGGGAGGCGAGCAGCCTCGCTGGCGATGTGGACGATGCTGCCTGCCCCGGTTTCGAGCAGTGCGGGGAGTGCGGCCCGGGTCATGCGGACGGCCGAGTGGAAGTTCAACTCGAAGCTGTGCTGCCACTGTTCGTCCGTCACCGCGAGGAATCCGGTGCGTGAGTGCAGACCGCCGACGTTGTTGACCAGGCCGTCGAGCCGTCCGTGGCGCTTGAAGACCTCGTCGAGGATGTGCACGGGTGCGTCCGGGGCGGTGAGGTCCGCCGCGATGCCGTCGACGTGGGTGCCGAGGGACGCGAGGGAGTCCGTACTCCTGGCAACGCCCACCACGGTGGCGCCCTCGGCGGCGAGCAGCCGCACGGTGGCCTCTCCGATGCCCGCGGAGGCACCGGTAACGAGGACGGTCTTGTCCTGTAGATGCAGATCCATCAAGGGAGTCCTTGTCCTGTGTTCGTTGTCCGGCGGATGCGGTCCGTCCCGAGTCGGCTCTCAGACCAGTGGCGTACGTTCCACCGCACGTGCCATGGCGCGGTAGCCGGCGTCGTTCGGGTGCTTGTGGTCGCCGCTGTCGTAGGCGGGGTGGAGCTGCTCGGGGTCGCCGGGGGCGGCAAGCGCGCGGTTGAAGTCGGCGACGGCGTCGAACTCGCCCGAGGTCCGGATCCAGTGGTTGAGCTTACGGATCTTGGCGGCTGACGTGGCGTTGTAGTACTCGGCGCCCTTCATCGGCAGCAGCGTGGCTCCGACCACCTTGATTCCCCGCTGGTGCGCCCGTCGAACCAGGGTGCGCTGAGCGTCGATCAACTCCTGTACGGAGACGGCTGGGTTGGGCTTGTAGGTGGTCAGGTCGGCCTCGCTGAAGCCGATGTCGTTCAGGCCCTCCAGGAGCACCACCGTGCCGACGCCGGGCTTGTCCAGTACGTCACGCTCGAAGCGGGACCAGGCGCTGTCACCGAACCAGGAGGAGTCGTGGAGGAGGAGGTTCCCGCCGATCCCGGAGTTGAGCACAGGGCGCGGCTCGCCCTTCGCGATGAGGCGCTCGGCCAGCTCGTCCGGCCAGCGGTTGTCTGCGTCGGTGGTGGAGCCGAAGCCGTCTGTGATCGAGTCGCCGAAGGCGACGACGGTGTCCTTGCGGGGTGCAAGGGATGCCGCCGCATTCCTGTCGCGCACCTCGACGTCGGCCAGGTAGTACAGCGACTCCGTGGTCTGTGTGAAGGGTTTGCCGCTGCTGTCGGCGCGGTGGTCGCCGGTGGTGCGGTAGCTGGTGGCGTAGGCCTGGTCGTGGAAGGTGGCCGAGCCGGTCCGGTCGCGCAGATAGAGAGTGACGGTCAGCTTCTGCAGCCGGCCAACCTTGAGGCCGACCGGGTCGCTGGTGAGTTGTCCGCCCACCCGGACACTGCCACTGAAGTTCAACGGGCGTACGGTGCCCGGCACTTCGGCCGCACCCTTGCCCGCCAGTGCCACGGTCGCACCGGCCACGTGCAGGGGCGAGGTGCCGTACCGGTTGGACAGCCGGATGCGTACTTCGTCGCCCGGGGCGGTGACCCGGACCACCTGGCGGAGCGTGTGATCGCGGAAGCCCTCTTCGCTCCAGTTCGCCTGGAAACTGGTGCTCGGGCGCTGCGGGGGAGCCGTCCAGGCCGCGGTCCACGGCCGGTCGGCAGCCGAAGGCGGTCCGGCCGGCCGGGACGAAGCCGCCGTTGCGCCGGAGAGAGTTACCAGGACGGTCGCGGCTGCGATGGTGAGACGACGGGTGTGTGCACGCATCAGGCAGGGTTCCTTGTCGGGTCGGTGAGTGGATTCGGCATGTTTCAGCGGTCTGCTCCGAGCCGCTCGCGGAACAGAGACGGCCAGCAGTACGAGCGCCAGCAGGGCGAGGGTGAGGTCGGCCGCCAGGGTGAGGGTGAAGGCGTCGGCGTGTTGGCCGACCGTCTCCAGCAGACTCCCGGCCGCGCCCGCGTCCCGTTTCGGCACCCCGCGCGGCGCGGCGGCGGACAGCGGGCTGACGCTCAGCCCTTCGCCGAACTCGCGGTCATCGGCCAGCTCACGCCCCGCAATCCGCCCCGCGTCAACGTCCTTGAAGGGAAGGGGTATTGAGGGTGGAGGAGCTGGACTTCCGGCACAGCACTGCTCTCCTTGATCGTCGCGCTGGGGTCGTGCTCACTCTGTCCGCTGCCCGACGCTGGAACAATGACGATTCACTGAAGTAGCGTGCAGTCCGGCTAAACGATGGGAGGGGGCCCATGGAACGGCAGGAGATTCAGGCGCTGTTGACACTGGCGGAGGAGCTGCACTTCGGCCGCACCGCAGACCGGCTGGGAGTCTCCGCGGGCCGGGTCAGCCAGATCGTCCAACGCCTCGAACTCCGGGTCGGCGCCCCACTTTTCGAACGCACCAGTCGTCGCGTCGTACTGACCCCGCTCGGTGCACAGCTCCGCGACGACCTGTTGCCCGCCCATCGGATGATCGAGGACGCTCTCACCCGCGCTGTCGCCGCCGGGCGCGGAATCACGGGCGGGCTACGGGTGGGCTACTCCAGCCCGATGGCCGCGAAACTACTGCTCCGAACCATCACCGCCTTCCGTACGTCCCATCCCGATTGCGACGTGACGGTCCAGGAGGTTCAACTTTCCGACCCTTACGGCCCGTTACGCAGCGACCGGGTTCAGCTCCAGGTCACTGAACTCCCGGTGGACGAGCCCGACCTCGCCGTCGGCCCCGTGCTGCTGACCTCCGACCGTGCGCTCATGGTCCCCGACGGGCACGCCTTTACCCGGCGTGCTTCCGTATCGCTGGAGGACCTCGCCGACGCGACTCTGCTGACCATCGGCGGTGCCGTCCCACAGCACTGGCTGGACTATCACTTCCCCCACCACACGCCCTCCGGCCGTCGCATCCCCCGGGGCCACGCGGCTGTGTCCTGGCACGAGATCCCGTCCCTGGTCGCCGCCGGCGAGGGCGTCTCCCTGGCCAATGCCCCCGCGGAATCCCACCACGGCTACCCCGGCGTCACCTGGGTCCCGGTCCAGGAGCCGCTACCGTGCTTCCACGCCCCGATCTGGCTCAAACAAGGCACGACCACGAGGGTCCGAGCCTTCGTTCAGGCGCTGTGCGAGTCAGCGCGCGCACGCGACAGCTGAAACACCCCCCGCTCAAAGACCCAAGGGTGCGAGCCGGACAGTCCGGATGCCCGGGGCTGGATGATCAGGCATCGGCCACGGAACGGGCACGCACCACCTGATCCGGTCTGGACAACCTGGACAACAAGGAAGCCCCGGGCTGCTGGCCTGGGGCTTTTCTATGGAGCGGGTGACGAGAATCGAACTCGCGCTCTGAGCTTGGGAATCACCCGGGACTTCGACCGGCAAATGGCATCTGACCTGGGATGATGGCCACCTAGGGTCGTTCGCCCACAGATCCGGTGAACCCCCTGGTGACCGCTGTTTACCGCTCCTACTGGCACGTTATGGCACGCCCCCATGTGCGGTGCGCCGCAGGTGCGACTCCTCCAGGCACTCGCCGCGACACAGCCCGCCCTCACGCCTGAGCCGTAGGTCCGCGTCGGCGGGGGCGGTGCGCCCGATCTAGCATCTGTCTGCTTCTTGCGCCGACGCAATCGCTTCTTCCATATCGCTTGTGGTGGTGAAGTGTTGCTCTGTCGTGGAAACCCACCACGACCCGAGCGTAAACCCAACTTGCACATAAGGGGTAAAATGTATCAGTTCGACACATAATTGGAGGTATCGTCGTTTGTGCTAGAAGGATTTGCATCGCGCTGTAGCTTGAGTGTGGGAACTGCACGAGAGTGGGGGCTCACCTTTGGTATCCGCGGGTTTATTCACTGGCCTGACCAGTTTGAGTGGCAATCTGCTGACGCTCTACAAGATCAAGCAGGATGGCAGCTTTCGAGACCAGCAAGAGTTGCTGCATCAACTCCGAGAACTTGAGGCTGGCAACGCACAACAACGAGCTCTGCAGAACGAGTCGCAGGCGTCCCGAAATCGGGCACAAGAGGCTGCTGTCAGTACTACCTATGAGAGTGAGCGCGATTGGCGCCAGGCTCGCATCGGGATTGAAGTTAAAGCGATCCAAGAAAAAATGGATCGCGAATTTGCAGAATCTCCATTCGCGTACACGAATAGTGAATTCTATGATCTCGTGCATGATGCGACGAGAGGTGGAGAGATCCCTGCACTTCTCGTCGCTCCGTTCGTTCGGGACAACTTGAGCGGCCAGGAAAACAATGATGGGCCTCATTCGTTTCGCGTTGCCATAAGAAGGAAGTGGCTGCAATCCCCCTGGTCGAGTGATCTTGTTTCCTTGGATGGCGCCCTTAAGAGGCCGCTCACTGGCACAGATGTGGACATATTCCACATCCAGAAGGCATTGCGCGATCTTCCTGTAATCCTGGTATACGGGGAGGTTCAGTCAAACAGCAGAGTCTGGCCCGCGCTCTGCGCCTGGAACATAGTGGACTCACCCGAATTACGTTCCGTTCAAGTCAATTTCCCTCCAGTTTCTCTTCCAAGGGACGACCCACAAGGCTCTGTCAATTCAAATAGCATCCTGGCATTCGAGGATGAATTAGGTGGAACGACCGCGATAACTGCTGGACTTATCGCCGAGTGGTTTCATCTTGTCAAGTATGGGCGTATGCCTAGGCTCCACACACTAATTCCATCGGCTTTGGAGTCCGAGCGACGGGTTATTGCTGCAGGACTAGCGGCATCGTTTGAAGTAGCCCTGGAACGGAACCGGGTCGACATCTTGTCTGCACGTGTCGGGCAAGCCCGTGTCTACCTTGACGTTGGACTTCAAAATCAGGCGGCCTCGTCGGCTCTCCAGGCTCTAGCTATTACAGAATCAGGTACTGGGCATCTCGCCACTCAGTCAATTCGTCGCTTGGCTGAAACCTTGGACAGCCTTGGGCTTCCGGATGAGGCCGACCGTGCTCGGCTGGCCCTCGAATCAGCTGCTCGCAGGGCCATTATTCGGAATTTTGGCTGGGGGAATCGATGAAAAAACAACGGGTTATCGCGGCGATTGACTTCGGGACTCACGGTACGGGATTCGCATGGACCACGATCGATGAGCGCCATAGGGATCCCAAGCGCCGGCAGGTTTTCTTCCGCACTCGTTGGCAGAATCACCCAACACCGTATCCGAAGAATCTGAGCGCGCTTCTCTTGTCTCGTGACGGTGAGCTAGTCGCCTGGGGGTATGAGGCTCGACGTAAATGGGCTGCAATTTCCGCACGAGGAGAATCTGGAGAGTATGAGTTCCATCTCGGATTCAAGATGTCGCTTTCGACGGACGAGAAGCCAGATGGTGAAGAGATTTCGGGTGGATGTCTTGGGTATGAGAAGTCCAAGAATTTGGTGACCATTTTTCTTGAAAAGATGCGTTCCACAGCCATGGAAGAAATCTCCAAGAGTGGATACTCAAGCGATGAAGTGCGCTGGTGTCTGACGGTCCCCGCAATCTGGGACGACTATCAGAAGCAACTAATGCGAGAGGCTGCTGTAGCCGCCGGCCTGCCTGATGATGAGCGGCGGCTTCAGCTGGTGATCGAACCAGAAGCCGCTGCTTATCATGCGAGAGTGTCGGGAGTTCGCACGATTAACACTAGCGGCCGTCGAGCGTCTTTGATGTCCAAGGGTTCTCGATTTCTTGTGGCCGACTGTGGTGGCGGCACTGTCGATATAACTGCCTACAAAACTGATGGGCAAAATCGGCTTGAAGAGATAGGCCGAGAATGTGGGGGAAAGTTTGGGTCGGAGTATGTGAATCAGGCATTTCTTGAGCGCATATTGGCAAAGCGGCTGGGGTCGTACGATGTTGTCGATCAAATCGGAAGTCAGTCCCCAGGATCAGTGATGGACCTGTTGGACTCCTGGGAGAAGGCGAAAGTCAGCATCACGAAGCTGGATGATGATGACATCTATCTCCCAATTCCAGCGGCACTCGACCGGATACTTGATGGGTCTTCTAGAGAGTCGCTGAGTAAGATCCAGAACGGCATAATCGATTTCCTGGTTGTTACGGCAGATGAGGCCAGGGAGGTATTTGAGACGGTAATACCCGGGATCCTATCGCTTGTAGACAAACAGCTAGATGAAATGCGTACGCAGCGAAGGAATGCCTCTGGCAAGGAACTAGTTATCTTGGTTGGAGGCTTCGGTAACTCGCCATATCTTCAAGAGCGGCTGCGAGGACACCTGGAGGGGAGGGCTGATGTTTTGGTTCCACCCGACCCCCAAGTAGCGGTTCTTCTTGGAGCCGTGCACTACACATACGATCCGCAAACCAAGTCGCGGCGTACCAAGTACACGTATGGTTGTGAAACGGCCAGCACATTCCGGAAAGGCATCGATCCGGAGGGCCACCTCATCACTCTCCCTGATGGCGAGAGTCATTGTGATAAGAGATTCTCTCGATATGTTCAGGTTGGACAAAGCGTTCCCGTGGACGAGCTGGTAACGCAAACCTTCTGCCCGTTATACGAGGCTCAGACGCAGGTTGCCTTCAATATCTACAGCTCTACGGCGAAGAACCCCACCTACGTCACAGATCCCGGCTGCAAACTGATCGGAAAATTCACGGTTGATCTCTCGGATATCATGGAACTCCCGCGTAATGAGAGGGAGATCAGATTGTCGTTCATCTTCGGCGAAGTGCAGATGAAAGTTATGGCGGTCGTTGTAAAGACTGGTAAGTTCGTTACTGCCAATCTCGATTTCACTCCAGTGAATTGATTCGAATCCTTCAAGGAGTGTCGTATGATAAATTCGGAGCCACCTAGCGTAAGCGGCGATGCAACATTAGAAATGATCTTGCATCGGTTGACGAACCTTGACTCGCGAATGAGTGATCTGAGCGAGAAGCTACATGACGTCCTCGCCCAATTGGCATACACCAGAGACGACCTAACTGGAGCAGGCGATGAGGTTCATCGCGCACTAGCTGATGAGATCGGCACGTTCGTCGGGCAGAAATTGCTAGCCCTCTCGTGTGCGGCAATCCAGCGAACAAACGGAAACCGGCACACCAGGAAGCATATTGCCCAAGTTATGAGCAAGTTGTGCTCGGCGTATCTAGCCCCGTCTGGGGTGGAGCTTACTCGCGCTCGTAGGATACTCAGAGCGCGAAAGGGTGATGAAGCGTGGGTGGCGGCCGGGCAAGCGGCGCTGCAGATTAAGAAGATTCTGGATTCGGCGAGAAGTCGCGAAATTGAGTTCGTTTGGGATTACGAGTTTTGTTCCGGAATGCCCATTGATGAAGCCAGGCAGAAAGCTTGGTCGAGCTGTGATCCTGCATCTGATGTGAGTTTTGTGGTAGTGCCTGGTTACATTGCTGACGGCGAACGGTATCGTTTGCAGGAAGTATTTACCGACGGCGCATTTGGGTAACCGTGTTCGTCAATTTGGTGTTTTTGAAAGTCGCGGTGCTGCAAGTCTCTTTCATTAGGGTTTTCCTTCCAACCTGATGTGACTGGATTGGTGCGGCTTTCCGGAGGCTGCTCGCTCCGGCTCTACGACCATCAGCAGACGTCATGTCGGGTATGACGGGGGATCGGCCCGCAAGACGGCTGAACCCTGTGTCTGGGGCCACGCGTATTGTCCTTAGCGTGACTGATGCGATCGCGACGGACAGGAACGACATCCCCGACAACGTCTTCGCTGAGCTGACCAGCGTTTTCGGCTTCGGGGCGGTGCGAGAGAAGCGCTACCTCGCTGATGGGCTGATGAACGCGAACTGGAAGGTGGACACCGCGGCCGGGGTGTTCGCGCTCAAGCGAGTCACCGATGTTTCGCGCGATCGGCTGATGCGGAACCTTGGGGTGCTGGATGCGCTGGCTGCCGAGGGCATCCCGGTCAGCGCTCCCGTCCCCACCGTCTCCGGCGCCCTGGTGGCCGAGGTCGGCGGTGGTGTCTGGTGTCTCTTCCCCTGGGCGGCCGGGAGTCATCTCCGTGGGGTGGACCTCAGCCTGCCCCAGGCCGCTTCCTTGGGAGCGCACCTGGGGCGTCTCCACACAGGGCTCGACCGGGCCTGCGGCAGTGGTTTGCTGCCTGCGGTACCTGTGACGGTGACCTCCGAGGTGGCGACGCCGGAGCGAGCGGTGGAGAAGTCGGCACGGTTGTCCGGACTGGTGGAGGACAAGGGGGCCAGCACCACCTTCGACGCGGCGGCAGCGGCAGCCCTGGAGCAGCGGCGTGCGCTGATCGGCAAGTACGTCGACCGGC
Organism: Streptomyces sp. NPDC054863; assembly: GCF_053610825.1. Lineage (NCBI taxonomy): Bacteria > Bacillati > Actinomycetota > Actinomycetes > Kitasatosporales > Streptomycetaceae > Streptomyces > Streptomyces sp. NPDC054863. The sequence continues at coordinate 17,865 of NZ_JBSGZD010000067.1, forward strand.
GCCCGCAAGGTGAAGTCCCTGGCGGCGGGCACGGGTGGACGCATGGTGACGTCCAGTACCGGAATCTGCTGTGGGCCGGCGGCGAGCTGACCGCCATCCTCGACTGGGACCGCGTCGGCATCCGGCCGTACGCCGAAGAGGTCGCGCGGACGGCCCAGGTGCAGTTCGGTGTGGACGGGGTGTTCGACCTAGACCGGGTGGCAGCTTTCGTCGGTGGCTATCGGTCGGTGGTGCCGTTGGAGGCGTCCGCGCTGCTGGATGGCGTGCGGCGGCTGTGGTGGAAGCGGATGACGGACTTCTGGCAGTTGGAGTTCCACTACGACCGCGGTGACTTCTCCTTCGACGAACTCTTCACCGCGGACGAGGCGTTGCTGCACTGGTGGACGGAGCGGCTCGATCAGGTCGAGGGCGCGTTCGTCGCGGGGTAGATCCCGAGCACTGCGAGTTCCGGCAGCTTGGGGCCGGAGAAGCGTGCCGCGTGGCGCTGGGCTTGGTTGCCAAGGGTGCGGTGGTCGGCGGTGTTGATCGCGTGCGCCCAGGCCCGTGGGTCTGCGGTGTGGGGGAGGACGATCCCGTGAGGGCCGATCGCTTCCGGGATGCCGCCTCGGTCGCTGCCGATGCTCGGGGTGCCGTGCAGTGCGGCTTCGACGATCACGCGGGGGAATGCGTCTTCCACCGTGGACGGCACCAGCAGCAGGCGGTGGCTTCGGTAGAGGGTGTCCATGTCGTAGGTACGGGGGACGTAGGTCACGTTCGGGTAAGCGGTGAACTCGGCGGCGGTTTTCCACCAGCCTTCGACCAGCGTGAAGTGTTGCTCGGGCATCGTGCGGATGACCTCGTGCAGGAGGACGGAACCCTTCGCCGGAATCGGGTTGACCATCAGCACCGAGTCGGTGCGCAGCACGTTCGTATCCTGCGTGGGGTGCACGAACGGAGGGTGGAGGACTGCGAGGCGAGTCCCGTTGTACTGGGTTGCTCGACTGAGCGCGAACTCCGAGACCGCCAGGCCGTATTGAGGTCCTCTGTCCAGGACCCCGAGCCCAGTCTTCGATACGGAGTGCAGGATGCCCACGACGAGTGCAACAGGACGGGCCTGCTCGGCGAGGTCGGCAGCACTCTCTTGAGAGGTGAATACGACGTCGGGGCGCAGGCCAGCCAGCAGCTCGTGGAGGGCGGAGGTGATCCCGTCCTGCGGTACGGCGATGCAGTCCACGCTGTTCCAGCGGTAACGGAGAACTCCCTCGGCCTCCTCGTACGGGGAGCGGTGTCCGTCGAGGAGGCTGCGCAGTTGGGGCAGTTGCGTGGTCTGGTCCCAGGGAGTCTGGTGCGAGCCCAGGTAGACGACCTGCCAGCCTTCGGCGGCGAGTTCTTCGGCCAGGAGCTGCTGGGTGACTTCGGCGCCGCCGATGAGCAGTGGTGGCGGGGTGCGACGCCAGGCGAAGAGGGCGGTGGGCACGGGGAGGGTCACCTCATCCAGAAGGAGACGAGGGATTCCACCGCGTGGGCGATGTCGTCCTTGTTGGTGTCGGCAAGGAGCACGGTGACCTCTCGGGACACCGGAGGTTGGGCGCGGGCGTGGAAGTAGTCGCGGGTGTGTGTGAGGAAGGCGGGCTCGTGCAGGAAGTAGTCGGGCTCGGCGGCCATGTGGCCGGCGGTCTTGCGGCGGAGGCCGAGTGCCTCGGCGGGGACGTCGAAGTACAGCGTGTGGTCGGGGCGCAGGTACGGGAGGGGCTGGAGTCGGTCGCGCAGCTGGTGCTGGACGGCGTACCCGAACAGGGCGTCGAGGGCGTGGGCGTGCGCGAGAAGGGTGTCGACGGAGCGGTCGAGGATCACGAAGGGCTTGGCGGCGGCGAGGGCGGTGCGGACCCGTTCTTCCTCGACGGCCATGAACGTCTCGAAGGCGGCGATCTGTTCGGCGGCCGACGCGGTGCGGGCCGGGGGTACGGCGTCCTGGCGGCCGAGTTGCTTGACGTAGCAGTCCGCGATGTGGGCCCTGTCCTCGTAGCCGCGCTTGCGCAGGTGACGTACCGCGGTCGACTTTCCGGCGTATGAGGGACCTTCGATGGCGATGACCTTCACAGCGATTCCGTCCGGTAGAAGCGCTCGGCGTACGTGCCGGTGCTGCCCAGGAGGTCGGCGGCCACGGTCCAGGCGTGCCGGATCGGCCGGTACATCTTGGGGGCGGGGTACATCTGGGAGCCGTGCATGCGCAGGACGGTGCACTTGTCGAGGACGACCGGGGTGATGTCGACGAGGGACGGCACGAGTGACGCTCGCGTGCGGGAGCGGAAGAGGTGCTGGTCGCAGCCGACGAGCGCGTACGTGGACCAGAAGGCCAGGTCTTCCCAGAACCAGTGGCACCCGAGGCGGACCGCAGCCTCGTGCACGAGCAGGTGGTCGGGGTGGCGGGTGACGGCGGCGGGGGCGAGGAGTTCGGCGTCCGGGTGGGCGGCGACGATCGTGCGGAGCTGCTCGGTGATCTGGTCGAGGTGGTCCTCGTCGTACGGGCGGTACGGGGGTTCCGCGTCGTTGTGGCCGAGGGCGATGCGGGTTGCGGCGAGCGGGGCCAGGGCGGCGGCGCCTTCGCGGTCGCGGAGGCGGGAGACGGCGGACTCGGTGCTGTAGGCGTCTTCGAGGGTGGGGTGGACGCTGGTGGAGCGGGTGAAGACCGTGGCCACGGTGAGCGGGCGGGGGTCGGCGAGGAAGGTGCCGGAGGCGGAGAGTGCGAAGTCGTCGTGGTGCGGTTCGAGTGCGAGGACGGGGCGGCCGACGGGGCGGCGCAGCTCGATGAAGTGGGGTTGGCCGCTGTGCGGGGCCATCAGCTCGATGACGTTGTGGTCGTGGGCGCGGTGGCGGGTGAGGAGTTGGTGGGTCCACTGGTGGTGGGCCTGGTCGAGGTCGTCGGGGAAGGTGTAGATCCCCGTCGCGTCCGGCACCGGCAGGACAAGCGGCTGTGTGAGCGCGGCTGTGGCGTTCATCGGGGGCTCCTGGTTCATCGGACGGTGGTCTCGTACCAGTGGCGCCACATGCGCGGGGAGCTGAGCCGGAGGCGGGCGGTGACGGGGTTCTGCCACCACAGCATCCGGAGGCTCGACCACTGGTCGTAGCGGCGGGTGGAGGGGCGTACGCGCAGGTCGTCCAGGATCTTGACCGGTGCGTTGGTGGCGCGGCCGTGGGTGGTCAGTCGGGCGAAGAAGTCGACGTCCTCGCTCATGAGGAGGTCTTCGCGGTAGCCGCCGATCGTCTTGAAGGCGGTGGCGGTGGTGAACTGGGCGACTCCTTGTGCGCCGCCGTGGCGCGTGCGGTAGTGGTCCCAGTACGCGCACAGCAGCCGTGCCCCGAGCCGGTCCGGTGTGTAGAGGGGTGGGATCGCTCCGCCGACCGCGCCGGAGTCCATCACGGTCACGGCGGCCTTGAGTGCCTCAGTGGGTAGGGCGACATCGGCGTCGGTGAAGAACAGCCGGGGGCTGCGTGCGGCGGTCGCACCGGCGTTGCGCACCCGGCCGATGCTGCGGACGGGCTCGCTGATCACGCGGACGCCGAAGGAGGCGGCCATGTCGGCGGTGGCGTCGGTGGAGGCGTTGTCGACCACGATCACTTCCCCCCTTTCCCCGCTAGTGGCCTCCCACTGGGCCAGGGAGGCGAGGACGGTGGGGAGGTAGCGGGGCAGGTAGGCGGCCTCGTTGTGGGCGGGGATGACGACCGTTAGGCCGGGGATGTTCATCGGGCTCTCCTTCTCGCGTGCGGTGCGTGGGAGTGACCCGGGTGGGGCCGGAAGAGGTGCGGCGTCCGGCGGGACAGTTCGGCCAGCCGGTTGGACCAGATGGTCCGGTCGTTGCCGGGGCCAGCATGGGTCCAGCAGCTCACGGTGATGAAGGCCGACCATGCCGCGAGGTGGGTGTCGCTCACAGGGTGCGGATAGGCGCCGAGGAGGGCGTGCCGGTCCCACTGCGCGTGGGCGTCGGTCATGACGAGGGCGTGCGCCAGGTCTGCCTCGCGGTGTCCTGGGGCTGTGTCGGTGAAGTCGACCAGGTGGTGGGTCTGTTGGGTGCCGGAGAGGACCACGTTGTCGAGGTGGGGGTCGCCGTGGCACCACACGGTCGACGCCCCTTCGTCCGGTGCGCTGATGATGACGGAGAGCGCGGGTGCGAGCCGACCGAGTACGTCGGGCGGGCAGCGGCGACCCAGGGAGGCGATTCTCTCGATCGCAGGACTCCCAGGGGCCGCGCCGGAGACCGGTGCCTCGTGCAGGCGGCCGAGGAGTGTTCCGAGGTTCCTGAGGGCCTGGGGACGTGGGATGCCGCCCGAGCGCATCGCGGAGCCGAGGGTGTCCGTGCCCAAGTCGGAGGTGATCAGTGCGGTGGCACCTGCGGTGGAGGTGGTGCCGTAGCCGAGCACACTGGGTACGGGCACGGCAGCCGAGACCGCACGAATCGCCGCGGCTTCGGTGAGGGCGTTCCGGCGTGCGGTGTGGGAGTACAGCTTCACGATCACGCTCGGGCCGTAGTGGAGGGCGACCCGGTAGACGGCGGTACGGGAGCCCGTCGTCAGGCGTTCAGCGGCCTTGGCGGGACTTCTCAGGAACAGGCCGCAGGCACGCGAAACCATCGGCGGGACGGCTGGGACTACAGGAGAGACGTTCATCGGAGCTCCGGCTGCTCGGGGTGGGCGGAGCCCAGGGCGCGGACGTGTCGCATGGTGTGTCGCAGATGCGTGCGGTACTCCCGGACGTCCTCGGTGCGCGGGCAGTCGGCCTGCCACGGCTTCTCGGGGCCCACGAAGTGGACGAGGGGCGCGGTGGTGTCGGGGCGCGGATTGCGGGCGACGACGCGGCGGACCCAGTTGCCGCGTTCGAGGAACCGGCCGAGTTCGAAGCGGTTGTATCCGGGGCCGACAGGTCGGACGCGGCCGGTGTGGAGGAGCCAGAGGTTCAGGGCGTCCTGGTCGTTGTGGAGGATGTGCCGACGCCGCCGAGCCAGGGAGTGACCGACTCCGTGACGTACCCGGGGCAGGTCGGCGACGTGGGCCCACAGCATTCCGGCGTTGTAGTACGGCCTTCCCTTCAGATGCGGCCAGCGCTCCGCGACACCCGGCAGTGCGTGGCTGTCTCCGACGGACGGGCCGAACTCGTCCCGTACGGCGCCCACCTCACCCGTGCGCAGGTCGTTCAGCGGTGCGCTCAGGTCGCCTCGTACGAGAGTGTCGGCATCGACGTAGATCACGTACGGGCGTCGGACGAACGCGGCGGTGAACTCGAACCGCAGATAGGTGGCGACGCTGATGTACGCGGCGTCGGCCATCCGCGCGGTACGCAGCGGGGAGCGGTGGGCCAGGCCGAACGAGCCGAATCCGACGCGTCGCGCGAGGTGCGAGAGGAGCACCGCCTCGGACGGAGTCAGGTCGAGGGTGAGGACGCGCAGCGCCACGTCCCGACGAGCCCGTGGCGTGAGGCTGTCGGCGAGGGCGCTGATGGCAGCGAGTCCGGGGACGAGGTAGCGCTGGTCGAGGCACAAGCCGAATGCGTACACGGCGGGCTCGCTCTCCTGGGGCAGGGATGGGGATGGGCTGCGGTGGTCGCTCAAGGTGCGTCCCGTCGGCGTGCGGACCGGGAGGTTCGGGTCTCCAGCACGTGGAGGGAGTCGGGGTCGTCGGTTTCCCACTGGTGCGCCATGCCGCCCGCCGGTCGACGCAGGACCCAGGTCCGCTTCTGCTTGATGTCGGTCACGATCGCCTGCTCGCCGGTGCTGTCCTGGACGAGATCGCCGATCTCCGCACGTACGCCGCTCATTGGACGCCTCCGGGAATGAGGCGCACCCACGGAGTCCAGCTGGCCGCCGCCTCGAAGAGGACGCGGCGGCGCTCGTGCTGGCCGGGGGTGTGACGCGAGGAGCTGTTGGTCGCCTCGGCCAGAAATCCGCCACGGTCGCGGATGAGGACGCCGAGTGCGGCGAACTGGGCGGCGTCGGCGGTGACGTGCATGGCTCCGGCGACGACGATGCCGCGAACCAGGCCGGACGACAGGGCGCCCGTGATGGCCGACCAGCCCGACCGGGTGTCCAGGGGCATGGCGGGGTCGTCGTCGGACCAGACCCCGGCGACGTGCCAGTGGCGGGCCTCGGCGTAGCGGCGAGCGCGACGCTCTGCCTCGTGTACGGCAGGGGATTCGGCGGCGCAGGAGTAGACGGCGACGGGAACGTGCCCGAGGCCGCCGGGCGAGGAGTTCGGCATGCCCCCAGCGTGCTGAGGACGCTCTCCCGCGAACAGGTACGGGCCGTGGCTACGAAGGAAGTTGGGGAGAGAACGCGATGTCACGCCCCGTATCGGAAGAGCCCACCAGCGAGGTGCCGACTGCCACGGAGCGTGGCAGTCGGCAAACTCCCGCCTGCCGAACTACCACGGATCGTGGCGGTCAGCGCACGCCCAGCGGGACGCCCGCCGCGTGGGCGAGTCCGCGAAGTCGCCCCACGGACACACCTGCCAGCCGGGAGATGATCACGCCCGGCAGCATCTGGTGGTGCACCCACCCGGGTGCCATGGCGCAGACCGCCTCCAGCGTGTCCGCTGCCCGCTCCCACCTGCGGCACTCCACGTGGGTCAGGGCGACGTCGAGCCCGTAGCGGGCCCGCGTCGCGAGCGGCACCGTCTCGTCCGGCCGGACGGTGTCCATGAGCCGCAGCGCCCCCGCCGTGTCCCCCAGAGCCACGGCGATGCTCATGGCCTGGGTGGCGGCGTACAGCGGTCCATACGGCTGGGCGTGGCCTCCGCGCGCGTACTCGCCGCCGAGGCGGGCGCCGACCGCATGGGCCTGGGAGAGATACTCGCGCGCCGTGTCGGCGGAGGCCCCTCCCCGTGAGGCGGCCACGGCGGCGTTGGTGACGAGCTGCCCGTACACCGACAGCCGGTCGGGGTCGTGCTCGGACATCTTCGGTTCGATCCGGTCGGCCTGGGCGGTGGCGAGCGCGAAGCCCTGCGCCGTACGCCCGTCACGGAGGTTCACCCACGCGGTCGTGGCGGCGAGATGTGCCTCGCGCAGGTCGTCCCCGGTCTGAACCGCGATCTGCCGGCCGTAGGTGAGGGCGGCGTACGCGAGGTCCCGTGAACCCCAGACGTTCGCGGCCATGCCTGCGGTCTGGAAGACGTCGGCCAGCACACCGGCTGCGGCTTCTCTCTCCTCGGCGCCGGCGGCGTCGTACCGGGCGCGGGCCTCCGGCAGCAACGCGGCGAGCAGGGTGCCGAGTTCGGTGTACCGGCCCGCCCAGTAGGCGGCATCCGCGTGCTGGACGACGGTGCGCAGCTCGTCGACCGTGCCCGGCTCGGTGTCGGCGGGCAGGCCGATCGCGGCGTCGTGCGTGGCGGCTGAAAGGGTGCGCAGGGCCGCCCGCTCGTCGCGGTCCATCGAGCGGCGAGGTGCCTGCTGCCCGAGGAGTACGGCGATGTCGGTCCCGAGTGCGGAGGCGATGGCCAGCAGGGAGGGGAGGGAGGCGGTGCCGCCGCGCTCCAGCTTCCGTACGACACCGACCGAGACCTCGGCGGCCTCCGCGAGCTGCTCCTGCGTCATGCCGCTGCGGAGGGTCTTGAGTCGTTCAGCGGTGGTGTATTCCGACCATTGCATGGCAGTAACTCCCCGGGCCGATCAAGCCAGGCTTGGACCGTACCCACTTCGTAGCGGATACGTGCACCCTTTGGGAGAAGGGGAGTTGGTGGACTGGCCGGAAAGCTCCTACACCGGGAGGACCGCGCTCACCCCGAGCAGGCGCTCCAGCTCGTCGACCGTCTCGTCCTCGGTGGTCGCGAGGACGGTGGTGATGCCGAGGGCCTCGGCGGGCGGGAGGTTCACCGGGTGGTCGTCGACGAAGACGCAGGATGAACCCGGCAGGCCGAGGCGGTCGAGGGTGAGCTCGTAAATTGCCGGGTCGGGCTTCGCCAGGCCCACGACCTCCGAGACCACGTGGACGTCGAACAGGTCCCAAATGCCAGCCTGCTTATACGGGTTGAAGGGATCCAAGCCGAAGCTGTTCGACAGAAGCGCCAGCCGGTAGCCCGCACCTTTCGCTGCTCGGGCGAGCGCCGCCATCCGGCGGGCCGGCGGCACCTTCGCCCAGGCGCGTCCCATCAGATTCTCCGGGGCAACGTGCGTGCCGAGCAGGGTGGCGGTTCCTTCGTTCCACTCTGCCTGGCCGATCTGGCCGATCTCCAGGGCCGTGTACAGCTGCCGCCCCTCGGGGTTGTCGTTCAGGGTCGCTCGCCAGGCTTCCGCGAGGAGCCCTTCGGACTCGCACCAGGCGCGGTGCACGGGGCGCGGGTCGCCCGTCAGTACCCCGGCGAAGTCCAGGATGAGACCGCGCGGGGTATCGGGGTGAGCGGTGTTCGTGCGCTGCGCCATGCTGCGGGATTCCTCTCCGTTGACCTCAACGACGACGCTACCGCGCGGAGTTCTGTTCCCTCGTCACGTGGGGAAGCCGGGCCTCCCTTGGGAGGCCCGGCTCTGAGCTGCTTCGGTCAGATGCCCGCTCCCAGATTGCCAGCAGAAGCGCCGCTCAGGCGGAGGATGTAACCCTCCCCGGTTCGTCGGCCCCGGTGCGGCGCCGGGGCCGATGCTCCGCAACTTGTCGAAGCTTCAGCCGCAGCGCTGCTCAGGAAGGGCCCGGTCGCTGTGCCGTGTCGTGGGCCAGTTCGGCCAGTCGTGCCGCATCCGACGTGCCCGGTTCGGCAGACCAGAGGACGAGCTGCTGTTCCGGGGCGCCGACGTAGCGGAAGGTGTCCCAGTCGAGGGTGAGGTCGCCGACCACCGAATGGGTGATGCGCTTGCTGCCGAAGTCCTGGTGCGCGACGCGGTGTTCGGCCCACCACACCCGGAACTGCTGATCGGCGACAGCCAGTTCGCCCACGAGGGCCGTGAGGGCCGGGTCGGCCGGGTTCGTCCCGGCTTCCATCCGCAGGACCTCGACGCACGTGCGGGCCACGTCTTCCCACTCCGGGTAGATCTCGCGCATCACCGGGTCGGTGAAGATCATGCGTACGTAATTGCGCTCGGGCTCGGGCACGACCGAGAAGTCGCACAGCAGCTCCGCTGCCAGCGGGTTCCACGCGAGGATGTCCAGCCTCGGGCCGAAGACGATGGCGGGTGTGTCGGTGAGCTGGCCCAGCAACCGGGTCAGGTGCGCGTGCACCTTGGGGCGGGCGGCCCGGCGCGGCGTCTTGCGGTGCCCGGACCGGGCGGCCTGCTCGACCAGTCCTTCTGCATACGTCCTCTGGTCGCCGTTCAGACGCAGGGTCCGCACCAGGGATTCCAGCACGGGCTTCGACGGTGCCAGGCGGCCCTGTTCCAGGCGTACGTAGTAGTCGGTGCTGATCGCGGCCAGCTCGGCCACCTCCTCCCGGCGCAGCCCCGGCACCCGGCGCTGGGTGTGCTCGCGCGCGGGGAGGCCGACTTGCGCGGGTGTGAGCTGGCTACGGCGATGCCTGAGGAGCTCACCGAGCTCACGAAGATGCGCTGATCCGGTCACCCGTCCAGCATGGCACCGGGCAAAGCGCTCTGCCTGGGACAGATCCTTCCTAGGAAGCGGTGCGACCTTCCTGCGCCCGGGCCGTCGGCCGGACAGTGGTTCCAGGCCCGCAGATCGCAGGCCGCCAGCCATGATCCCCAGGAGCAGAACATGAGGACGGACGTCCGCTTCCCCACCAACGGCCTGCAGCTCGCAGGACACCTCTACCTTCCCGACGGCGTCACCGGCCCGCTCGCCGCGATCGTCGTCGGCCACCCCACGACCGGCGTCAAGGAGCAGGCGTCGGCGGCGTACGCGACGCGCCTCGTCGAGGAAGGCTTCGCGGTGCTGACCTTCGACGCCGCCTTCCAGGGCGAGTCCGAGGGCCTGCCCCGCGGCCTGGAGGACCCTTTCCAGCGCGCCGAGGACTTCCGTGCGGCGGTCTCGTACCTCACCACCCGCCCCGAGGTCGACTCCGGCCGTATCGGCGTGATGGGTGTGTGCGGCTCGGGCGCGTACGTGCCTTACGCGGCCCAGACCGACCACCGTATGAAGGCCGTGGCAGGCGTGTCCGGGACCGACGTCCCCAGCTTCTTCCGGGGTGCCGACCCCGAGGGCTGGCAGCAGATGGTGGCGGCCTCCGGGAACCTCCGCAGCGCCGAGGCCGCAGGGGAGCCCGCGGCGACGTTCGCCGTGCTGCCGGAGAAGGCCGACGCCGACACTCCCGCCCCGACGGTTGAGTTCGTCGACTACTACAAGACGTCCCGAGGCAGCCACCCGCGCTCGACGGGAGACATGGTCGTGCGCAGCGCGGACCTCCTCGACCAGTTCGACTCCTTCGCCGACGTCGCCAAGATCGCGCCCCGCCCGCTGCTCATGATCGCGGGTACCGAGGCGGTGACCCGTGGGTTCTCGGAGAAGGCCGTCGCCGACAGCCCCGGCAACGCCGAGCTGTTCCTCGTCCAGGGCGCCACGCACGTCGACCTGTACGACCGCGACCTGTACGTGACCCCTGCCGTCGCCAAGCTGGTCGAGTTCTTCCGCAAGCACCTCGCCTGAGGCGGCGGGCGTGGCCGGCCATCCGGCGGATGCCTTGCTCGCGCTGCGGACAGTAACCCCGGCCAGGGCAGGGTGTCCCCGGGGGCGAGGGCGAGGTTGGCAAGCCCGTCTGCGCCCCGCCCCCACGGCTCAACCTGACGCGTCGTCAGGGGAGTTATGGCACGCGAGCCCGAAATGGTCTAGACAACAAGGAAGCCCCAGGTCTCTGACCTGGGGCTTTTCTATGGAGCGGGTGACGAGAATCGAACTCGCGCTCTGAGCTTGGGAAGCTCATGTTCTACCATTAAACTACACCCGCAGAGGCGGCCGTTGAGCTGTTGCCGCATCGTCGGACACTGTACCCCATGTCGGGATCCCGGTGGCGGGACCGGTGGGTGGAGGTACGGAGTGCCGCTTGGCGGGGCGTCCTGTATATCCCCTAATGTGGCAGCTTCGTCCACGCGTGGTTTGGGGAAGGGACTTGATGGATCGCACCGTCGTCCGCTGTGCCGAAGGGCACGTGTTCAGCACCTCTTCGTTCCCGTTGCGGCAGCTCGGTGAGGGGCGGATCGGGCCGGGGAGGCTCGTTCGCTGTCCTCGGTGCGCGCGGCTTCGGCATGCCGTGCCGGTGATGGGTGCCGAAAAGCAGTAGTGGCAGCAGGTAGCGGTACGTAGTGGTTCAGGCGCGTGGGGCTGTCCGATTGGGGCGGGCCCGCGCGCTCTGCGTATCCTCGGTGGGTGCTTCTCTCAGACAAGGACATCCGGGCCGAGATCGACGCCGGACGAGTACGTATTGATCCGTACGACGAATCCATGGTGCAGCCGTCGAGCATCGACGTGCGGCTGGACCGCTACTTCCGGGTGTTCGAGAACCACCGGTACCCGCACATCGACCCCGCCGTGGAGCAGGCCGACCTGACGCGGCTCGTGGAGCCGGACGGGGAAGAGGCGTTCATCCTGCATCCGGGCGAGTTCGTGCTCGCGTCGACGTACGAGACGATCACGCTGCCCGACAACCTCGCTTCGCGGCTTGAGGGGAAGAGCTCGCTGGGGCGGCTCGGGCTGGTGACGCATTCGACCGCGGGATTTATCGACCCTGGGTTTTCCGGGCACGTGACGCTGGAATTGTCGAATCTGGCGACGTTGCCCATCAAGTTGTGGCCGGGGATGAAGATCGGTCAGCTGTGTCTGTTCCAGCTGAGCTCGTCGGCTGAATTTCCGTACGGGTCCGAGCGGTACGGATCCCGCTACCAGGGGCAGCGTGGGCCGACGGCCTCGCGGTCCTTCCTCAATTTCCATCGGACACAGGTGTGACAGCCGGTATGGGTGACGGTATGAGTGACGTACGAGAGAATCTGACGTACGACGGGTTCGGGAACGCGGTCCGCGAGCTCGCGCAGACGATCGCCGACGACGGGTATGAGCCCGACATCATCCTGAGCATCGCGCGCGGTGGTGTGTTCGTCGCGGGTGGGCTGGCTTATGCGCTCGACGTGAAGAACATCCACCTGGTGAATGTGGAGTTCTACACCGGGGTGGGGACCACTCTGGAAATGCCGGTCATGCTCGCACCGGTTCCGAATATCGTCGACTTCAGCAATAAGAAGGTTCTTATCGCGGACGATGTCGCTGATACCGGTAAGACGTTGAAGCTGGTGCACGACTTCTGCCTGGAGCACGTGGCGGAGGTGCGCAGTGCGGTGGTCTACGAGAAGTCGCATTCGCTCGTGAAGTGCGAGTACGTGTGGAAGCGGACCGACGAGTGGATCAACTTCCCGTGGTCCGTGGAGAAGCCCGTCGTGCGGCGGGCGGGGCAGGTTCTCGACTCGTGAGCAGGTGAGTCGGCGCGTCAGCAGGTGAGTCGGCGCGTCAGCAATGAGTCGAGAAAGGGCCCGGAGCGAAGAACCTCTTCGCTCCGGGCCCTTTCTCGTGCGGTGCGTGCTGTCAGAGCGTGCCCAGCTTGATCAGCGAGAGCAGGGCGACCAGCTGGATCGCGGAGGCGCCCAGGGCCTTCGGCCACGGCAGGTCGTGCGACTTGCTGATCATGGAGGTGAACAGGGCACCGGCGGCCAGCCAGGTCACCCAGCCGATGATCTGGACGAGGCTGTTGTCGCCGCCCAGGAAGAGCGCGAAGAGCAGGCGGGGGGCGTCCGTCAGCGACATGATCAGCATGGAGAGGCCGACGGTGGGCTGCCAGGAGCCGTCGCCGCCCAGTTGGCGGGCGAGGGTGTGGGTCACCGCGCCGAGGACCAGGCCGCAGATGATCATCGCGACTGCGGTCGTGAGGACGTACGGAATGGCGCTGGCGAACGTCGAGTTGATCGTCTCTTCGCGGGCCTTGTCGAAGCCGAAGACCGCGAGCAGGCCGTAGAGGAACGTGACGATCAGCGCCGGGACCCAGACCTGGTGGTCGCGCATCTGCCAGAACGTCGCGCCGGGGCGGGTGGCGATGCCGGAGAGCAACTGCTTCCAGTGCAGGCGGGGGCCGGCCGGCGGGGCGGGGTTGTTGCCCGCCTGGTAGGTGTTGCCGTCGCCGTACGGGTCCTCGTTGACGCTGAAGGCCTGGGTGTGACCGGGGTTGTTGGCGTACGGGTCGTGGGCGGGGGAGCCCGGCGAGTGCGAGCCCTGCGGGTGCGGGCCGCGCGGGTGTCCGCCCTGGCCGTACGGGTCGTGGCCGTACGGGGCCTGGCCGCCGCGGGGGTCGTAGCCGCCCTGGGGGTGCGGGTCGCCGAAGTACTCCGGCTCGTCGGAGCCCCCGCCTCCGTATCCGCCGTTGCCGTATCCGCCAGGGCCTCTGGGGGCGTCGCCGTAACCGGCGTTCCCCTGGGCCTGCGGCCACTGCTGCTGGCCGTACTGGGGGTGAGGCGGTGCCTGCTGCCCCCCGTACGGCTGCTGCTGCGGTTGCTGCCGCTGCGGTTCCTGCTGCGTGCGGTTGTCCCGGCCGCGTCCGATCCTGAATCCAGCCACGCGAATGAACGTACCCGCTCCGGATGGGCCCCGGACCGGGCAGTGGGAAAGCGGAGGTCCTTTGCGGCCGAGCTGTGACATCCCCTAGGGGAACCCCGGGGGGTTCTCCGGAGGGGTTGTCCGGAGGAGGTGCAGGGGGAGGCGCGGGACGAGGTGCGGGACGAGGCGCGGGGAGGTCGTGGCTGCCGTTCTGCGGCCCCGGCGCAAGCAGGAGCGGCCGGTTCCGCCCCGAGGCAGAACCGGCCCCGTCTC
>NZ_JBSGZD010000068.1:0-31129 GCF_053610825.1 Streptomyces sp. NPDC054863
GTATTTTCCGATCTCCGCAGACGGGAGAAGTGCGGCAAAGGGAAAGGGCCCGGCGGGGGCTTGCGCCCCCGCCGGGACCGGCGGACCGCGCTGAGCGGAGGGTGCGGGGTCAGAGCGTGACGACCTGCCTGCCCACCACGCTCCCGCTGGTGTCGAACAACAGCGGCGCCGTGTCGGCGAGCGCCGGCAGGTCGTAGTGGGCGTGCGCCTGCAGCAGGACGACCAGGTCCGCCCGCGCCACCTCGTCGGTGAGCGACTCGACCCTGGTCAGGGTGGCGCTGCCGGCGTCGATCCGGGAGAGGTACGGATCGTGGAAGCGCAGGTCGGCGCCGAGCGCCAGCAGCCGCTGGGCGATCGGGACGGCGGGTGCCCCGCGGCCGTCGGAGACGTTCGGTTTGTAGGTGGCTCCCAGCAGCAGTACGCGGGCGCCGCGGATGCTGCGGCTGCGGTCGTTGAGGAGCTGGGTGATGCGCCCGACGACGTACTCCGGCATGCGGTTGTTGATCTCCTGGGCGGCCTCGGTGATCCGCAGCGGATGGCCCAGACTGCGGCCCCGGAAGGCGAGGTAGCCGGGGTCGACCGGGATGCAGTGGCCGCCCACCCCTGGCCCGGGCCGGAAGGCCTCGAAGCCGAACGGCTTGGTGCCCGCCGCGTCGATCACCTCCCAGACGTCGACCCCTGTCCCGTGGCAGAAGACCGCCAGTTCGTTGACGAGCGCGATGTTGACCTGTCGGTAGGTGTTCTCCAGCAGCTTCGCCAGTTCGGCCGCCGCGGGGGTGCTGACCGTCACCACCTTCTGGACCAGCCGTTCGTACAGCGCGACGGCCGCCGCCGTGCACTCCGGTGTCACCCCGCCCACGATCTTGGGGGTGTTGGCGAGGCCGAAGGCCGGGTTGCCCGGGTCGGTCCGCTCCGGTGAGAAGGCCAGGCGGAAGTCCCGCCCCACCGTGCGCCCACCCGCGGCCAGCAGCGGCAGCAGCACCTCGGTGGTGGTACCCGGGTAGGTGGTCGACTCCAGCACCACCAGTGCGCCGGGCCGCAGCCGGGGCGCGATCAGAGCGGTGGCGTCGGTGACCGCGGTGAGGTCCGGCACGCAGTCGCGCAGCGGCGTCGGTACGCAGATGGCGATGGCGTCGGCCGCCGCGAGGACGTCGGGGTCGGTGGTGGGGTCGAAGCCCAGCGCACGGGCCGCCGCGACCTCCTCGTCGCTGATGTCGTCGACGTAGGAGGCGCCGGCGGCGAGCGTCGCCACCCGGAGCGGGTCCTGGTCGAGCCCCGCGACGCGCATCCCGTTGCGCGCCGCCTCGGTGACCAGCGGCAGCCCGGCGTAGCCGAGTCCGATGACGGCGAGATCGTACTGTCCGGCCACGGCCAGGACCCCTTCCCGTTGCGGGGGCCGCCCTTTCCGGGCGGCCTTTTCCTGCGTTCACCCCATGGCGCTTTTCTGTGTTCGCCCCATGAGGTTCGCCCAGGATTACTGTCGCTGTGCACCGGCCGCGAGCTACTTGCGCTTTTACGAACCGGAAATTCATCTGCGCCCCGGCCGGGAATCGGAAGAGCCGGCCCCCGGATATTCCGCTGCGGCAATTCAGTGGGAGAGGTCGAGGGTTCCGGACCTGCGCGCGGGTACCGCGACCAGCCAGCGGAACACGGCGAAGGCCGCGAGCAGCCAGCCCAGCGCGGTGAGCACCGCCAGCGCCACCGGCCCCACCAGTGCCGTCCACGCCGCGCCGTCGGCCAGTGCGCGCAGCGCCTGCAGCGAGTGGGTCAGCGGCACGGCCCGAGCCGCGCCGTACACGGCGTCCGGCCAGTAGGACGACGGCACCTGGACCCCGCAGAAGGCCATCATCGACAGATAGGCGCAGTTGGAGGCCACGTTGCGCAGCCGCGGCGCGCTGAGCACCACCATGGCCAGGAACAGGCCCACGCAGTAGGTGGTCAGGGCGGTCACCGCCACGAGCACCACCACCAGCGGGATCTGGGCGGGCTGCCAGAAGACGCCGAACAGTGGGCCGAGGCCGAACAGCGCCACCAGCGAGGTGGCGATTCCGCTGACCGGCCAGTGCAGGCTGCGGCCCACGAAGACCCAGACCGGGTCGGCGGGGCTGACCACCAGCAGGGACAGGGTGCCGGCCCGGCGTTCGCCGCTGGTGCTCGCCACGACCGCCATGGTGTCGATGACGCAGGTCATCAGGGCGTTGCCGACGGCGAGGTAGCGCACCGCGCCGGGCTGCTCCAGGACGTGGCCGATCCCGGTGAAGAAGACCACCTGGGCGAGCATCCTGCCGAGCCAGCCGAACAGCCAGCTCTTCCAGGTGTACGTGGCCCGGAAGTCGGCCAGGGCGTTGCGCAGACCGGCCCGCGCGAGCTGCGGTGCCCGGGGGTGGGGTGGGTACATGTCGGCTCTCCCGGCTCGTCAGGTATGGCTGATGGCTCGTCAGGTGTGGCTGAGGGTGCCGGTCCTGCGGACCCGTCGCAGCACGGCCGCCAGCAGCAGCGCGCCGATGACGCAGCCGGCGAGGCCCAGCACGGAGATCGCCACGAGCTGGGTCAGCGGCTGCGCCATGGCGGCGGTGGACAGGCCGTCGCGCAGCAGTTGGGCGCTCCAGCTGAGGAAGATCAGGCCGCTCGCGGGCCGGATCCACCACGGCAGCGTCGTGAGCGGCACCAGCACTCCGCTGAGCAGGAACACCGGGTAGTTCAGGGTGTTCTGCACGATGCGGGCGGAGGGCATCAGGACGAACAGCGGGGAGAGGATGCTCGCGGTGCCCGCCATCGCCGCCGCCGTGGCCGTCAGGCCCACGGCCAGGACCAGCGGGTGCGGGACCGCCAGCCAGCGGTCGAAGAACACCCCCGCCACCAGCCAGGCCTCCGCCATGGCGGACATCCCGAGCAGGCTGACCGCGCTGATCCGCCCGAGGATCACCACGGACAGCCTGCCGGGTGTGGCCACCAGGGCCTCCAGGGTGCCCTGGTTGCGCTCGTCGGTGATCAGTTCGCCCGCGATGCCCAGGGCCAGCGCCCACTGTCCCATCAGGGCGGGTGCCACCACGGCGTAGGAGCTGATGTCCGTACGCCCCGCGTGGTCGGCGATCGACAGGAAGACGGCGGTGAACAGCGGGACGGTGAACCACACCTGGAGGGTGACCGGCGAGCGGGGCGCGAGCCGCAGCTGGAAGCGCAGCGACAGCAGGAACAGGCTCACGAGGACACCGCCATGCCGCGCTCGCCCACCAGGTGCAGATAGACCTCCTCCAGGTCCGGGCGCGCGGTGCTCAAGCGGTGCACGCCCGCACCGGCGAGGACGGTCAGCACCGCGGAGGTCGCGGCGGCGTCCCGGGTCTCCACCCGGAGCCGCCCGTCCTCGTGGTGCACCGTGAGGACCCCGGCGACTTCCTGGAGAGAGGTGACGAGCGCCGCGGGTACGTCCTCGGCGGTGACCCGCTCGTGGCGCGAGAGCAGCTTCCCCACGGTGCCGGGGCTCTCCGTCAGCATCAGGGCGCCCCGGTCGATCAGGGTGACCCGGTCGCAGACCGCCGCCGCCTCGGCCATGTCGTGGGTGGTGAGCAGGATCGCGCGCCGCTCGGCCCGCAGTTCGGCGATCAGCGCGCGGAAGTCCCGCGCGGCGACGGGGTCCATGCCGACGGTGGGTTCGTCCAGGATCAGCACCCGAGGATCGCCGATGAGCCCGCGGGCCAGGTGGAGGCGCTGCTTCATGCCCCGCGAGAAGGTGTCGACCCGCGACCTGGACCGCTCCGCGAGCCCCACCCGTTCCAGGAGTTGCTCCGACCTCTCCCGCAGCGCCCGGCCGCGCAGCCCGTACATCGAGCCCCAGAACCAGAGGTTGTCGCGCGCGTCCAGGCGTCCGTACAGGCCCCGGTCGCCGCCGAGGACGAGCCCGATCCCCCGCCGTACGGTCCGCGCGTCGCGCACCACGTCGTGGCCGAGCACCCGGGCGGTCCCGGAGGTCGGCTCCAGGACGGTGGAGAGGACCTTGCACAGGGTGGTCTTGCCGGCGCCGTTCGGCCCGAGCAGACCGTGCACCTCTCCGGGGCCCACCCGCAGGTTCACCCCGCGCAGGGCGTGCACCTCCTTCGCCGCGCGGCCCCGCCGGTCGGTGTAGGAACGGCCGAGGTCTTCCGTGACGATCGCGTCCACCACTGCGCTCTCCCGCTGTCGTTCGTCGTCGTGGCCGTGCTCCCGGCCCGATCCGAGGGTCGCCGCGTACCCGGCCGACGCCCACGGCGTTCTGGTCATCAGCCCGATGGTCGTCACCATGTGCTCTCCCAGAAGCGGTGGTCGGTGGACCAGTGGGTACGCAGCAGCATGCTCAGCACTTCTTCGGACCGCCGGGCCGCACCGGGCTCCCGGGGGTGCACGACGTTTCCGCACAGCCGCAGGCCCGGGGTCGCCCGAGCCACGGCCGCCACCAACGCCTGGGTGGCGGCGCGGCGGTGCGCCGCGTCGTCGACCAGGATGTCGACCAGCTCGGCGAAGGGCTCGCCGCTCACCTCGTCCCGCTCCTGGGTCAGTACCGTGCCGTGTCCGAGGGGGGTGCCCCCCGCGCAGGCGATGAACGAGAGACGGCCGAGGGTCTTCATGATCGCTTCAATGGCGGGGTGGGCCGGGTCCACCTCCTGTTCCGGGTACGCGTTGCGGAAGGCCTGGACGAGCCAGCCGTGCACCCGCTCGTCGTCGTCCGCGGTGGCGGGCCGCACCGTCACCTCGGGCACCTCGGGGACCTCGGGGACCACCCCGGCAGACCCTTCGGGCCTCTCGGCGCCTTCGGACCGTTCGTACCGGAGGTAGGTCAGCCGCGGCGACCACGGTGCGGGCAGGCTCGCCTGTCCGGCCAGCCGCAACAGCACCGATTCCGCGGCCGGATGGCGTTCCCGCAGCCGCTCGCGCAGGGCGTTCAGCGCCCTCGGGTCGCCGGTCAGCCGCGGGTCGCAGTACTCGACGAGCACCTGGCGCGCGCCGCTGATGGGGTCGTCGTAGCGGTCGGCCACGTAAGGGTGTCCGCGTACCTCGTCCAACAGCCCCGCCACCCCGGCCCGGCCCAGGTAGTCCTCGACGGTGCTCACCGGGACTCCGGCCTGACCACGGCCCGGAAGCCGTCGAGCACCTGGGCCGCCGCCGCGGCGATGTCCGCGCCCTCGACACGGGTCAGGGCCTCGACCTCCGCGGCGGGCGACCAGCCGGCCGGGCCCCCGCTGCGCATGGCCAGGAAGCGGGCGCACTCCAGCGGGGTGTCGAGCGAGGTCAGGACGCGCATCTGGGCCTGACGGCGGGCCGAGGCGAGGTCGTCGGCGCCGGGACCGTCGGCCGCGATCTCCTCCAGTGCCGTGCGGACCACCTTGAGGGCCGCGTCGCCGTTGCCGGGCTCGACGCCGATCAGCACGCGCCAGGCGCCGGTCTCCGCGTAGCCCCGGTTCCACGACTGGAAGGCGTAGGCGAGCCCGGCATCCCCGCGCAGTCTGCGGTAGAGCAGGGAGGACGGGCTGGAACCGAGCAGTTGAGCCAGTACGTTGAAGTGCGGGCGGCGCGGGTCGTGGTTGGACACCGACCGGGCGCCCGCGCACACCCAGGCGAACTCGTCGGGCCAGTGCGGCTCTTCGGGCTCGCCCGGCTCCGGGAGCACGAGCGGTGCGGGCGGGACGGGGACCGCCGGGGACTGCGCCGAAGGGCCGGCGCCGGCTGCGGCCGGGCCGACCGGTTCCGGCGTCCGGGGGCCCACCACGATCACCGACAGCGGTGCGGTCAGCAGCCGTCGCGCGTGGCCCGCCGCGACGGCGGCCACTTCCATCCGCCCGACCTCGGCCGTCGTGCCGCCGACCGGGCGCCCCAGCGGGTGCCCGGGAAAGAGGTGGGCGAGGAAGGCGTCCTGCACCGTGTCGCTGTGGTCGGCCGCCGCCGCGGCCAGCTCCTGGAGGACGGCGCGCTTCTCCCGCTCCAGTGTCCGTGCGTCGAAGTGCGGCCGCAGCACGGCCTGCTGGAGCAGGCCTGCGATCTCGTCGGCGTCGTCGGCGTGCACCTGCGCGTAGAAGAGCATCCGGTCGAGGCCGGTCTCCGCATTGGCGTGTCCGCCGAGCCGCTCGACGTGCTCGCTGAGCGAGGGGACGCCGCCCACCGGCGAGGACATCAGTACGTGCTCCAGCACATGGGCCAGGCCGCACTCCCCCTCGGGGTCCCGGCGCGATCCGTAACCGGACGCCAGGCAGATGGTCGTGGTGCTCAGACGTTCGTCGATGAGTGAGACGACGGGAACCGGGCCTTCGACCGTCCTGAACTCGTACACAACAGCCCTCCTTGAAGAGTTCTCCGTGCAAGGGGAATGCCGCCACCCCGAGGGTGGCGGCATTCGAATCCAGCGGGGTTCAGCGACCCTGCGGCTTCACCTTGTCGAGACGCGGACGAAGCAGAGAAACGTGGTTCATGATTGCCTCCTACGGCATTTACCGGTTGGGAACGAGATCGACATTAGGCAGTCCGCACGCACCGGGCAATGCCCCTTTCCGTATTCCGCAGGTCCACGTCCGCACCCGCTTGCCGGCGGCCCGTAAATATTTCTTCCGTTTACGGAAATCCGCCCTCCTCGCCGGGCCCCCGGCACTTCTACGCTGGCCGCCTGTGCCCGTTCGAGAAACAACGGCTGGAGTGGACAGTGCAGTTGTCAATGGAGACGTTGCGCGCGGTGCTGGGCGTCGCGCAGGACATCCGCCCGGCCCTGGTGCTGGAGCGGGCCGCCCGCCGGGAGCACCGGCTGGCGGCCACCGTGTGCTCGGTGGCCGCTGCGGAGGGCCTGCGGCTGGGCGCCCTGGGCGAGGCCATGCTGGAGACCGAACGGGCCCGGCGCGAGGAATACGGGCGGCTGGTCACGCTGGCGCGCCGGCACGGGCACGCGGAGGTGCTCAAGGGTGCGACCGTGCAGCGGCACTATCCCGACGGGGTGCACCGCACCAGCCGGGACGTGGACCTGCTCATGTCAGGGGCGGAGGAACTGTGGGCGGCGGTCGAGGCGGTCGTCGCGTCCGTACCGGTCGACGAGGCGCGCGTGAGCATGGTGGAGAGCGGGGGGCACCGGCACTGGGCGGTCGCCCTCAACTGGCCTTCGCCCCGGTCCGACCTGGACCCGCCGTACGCGATCGAGTTCCTGACGGCCGCCTTCGTCGGCAACGGGACGACCGTGCCGCTGCGGGCGCGCTGCCCGCAGGACCCCGTGGTCGCCTCACTCCTGCTGATCGCCGAGGAGCTCTTCCAGCAGCGGCTGCGCGGGCGCGACCTGGTCGACGCCGCGGTGCTGTTCGACGCGCTGCCGGTGGAGCGGCACGCCGGGCTGCTCCGGGCCGCCTGTGACTGGAGGCTGGCGCCCGAGGTCCACGAGCTGGCCGGACGGGTCTGCGGGATCCCGGCACTGTCCGGTCCCGCCGCGCGGTGGGCCGCCGGCGCGCTCAGCGCCGACGCGGAGCGTGAGCAGGCGCGCCGGACGCGGTCCGAACCGGCCGGGGACGCGGCTGCGGCCCGGGTGCGGTACGGGTTCTTCCTCGGTGAGGAAATGGGCAGCGCCGCCGTTTCCGTCGAGGAGAACGACGACATGATCGTGCTGCGGTGTCCCACCGGGGGGTATCTGATGGTCGATTCTCTTTCCGTTTCCATGGAACTGGCGGAGGCCACCCAGGCGCGCTATCCGCAGGCCGTCATTCCCTGGTGACGCAATACGGCAGAAGGGTCCGTCATCGGAAATCGGAGACAGCAATTCCCGTGCCTCCCGCCCGCGTCAGAGGGAGGGAGGCACAGGACCGTGCGGACTCGGCCGACCTCGGCGCGTCGCAGCAAGTAGAACTGGAACAGTTCGGTCCGGTCCGGCCCGGCACCCACCGTCGACAGCACCCGCCCGGGAACCCGCCGTGGTGTCGATGCCGGGTGTCGCTTCCAGGGCGTCACCTCCGGGGTGTCACTTCCGCGCCGTCACTTCGCCGGCAGCACGATCCGCACCACGTACGGCAGCACGCGGCTCAGCCGGATGTCGTGGTCCAGCAGCTGTGCCACCGGACTGTGACCGGCGGCGCACAGGGCGTCCAGCGAGGTGGACCACTGGGCGTGTGCAGCGATCCGGACGGGGCCCAGTTCACGGTCCGGGTCGACGGCGGGGATGGTGTGCGGGGCCGGGCCTTTGGGCGCCCGCAGTGCCAGCACCCGTGCGACGGCGGTGCCCAGTGCCGCCGCCCAGGTCGCACCCGTGGCGACGACGGTGTCCTGCCCCGCAGTCGCCCCGCCACCCGTGGCGAGACGCAGTGCACAGGCAGGCAGGGACAGCAGAGCGGTCAGATCGTGCACCACCGGCTCCCCCTGCGCACGCAGGTCGCGCAGCAGCTCCTCCGACGCGGCCGAACCGTCCTGCGCGGAACCCCCGGCGGGACGGCCGCCTCCCGCGGGAGCGACCTGGTCCCGCTCGTCCTCCAGGGAGAACCGGGGCACACGGGTCCCCGCGGAGGCCACCCGCCGGGCGAGGAGGCCCTCGCAGTGCTGGGCCAGGGCGGTCTCCAGAGCGCCCACCCAGGTCAGTCCCGCCGCGTACGACACCGGGGTGCCGGCCTCCGGGGTCACCGACCGGCGCAGTGCGCCCGAGACGAGATCCAGACCCCAACGGGCCTGCCCGGCGGGCTCGGGACACTTCGCCGCGTACCCCGCGAGGGCCGCGAGCACCGTCTCGGTGTCGGACCCTGCGTCGATCTCGCCGGGCACCAACTCCTGCGCCCGCAGGTGCAGTTCCCTCGCGTCGAGCGCCGGGCCGCCACTGCGTGACACGAGCGCAGCCCTGGCCTCGGCCTCCGAGGCCGCGAGGCTCGCCTCTTGTGTGTCCATGTTCGGTTGTTCCTCTCCCGGTCGGGGTCGTGGCCCCGGCCCGTATACGAGCAGACAGGGACTCCACCGGGCGCCACTGCTCCCACCTGTCGGCCGGCACCGGACGCCGACGGCTGCGGTGATGGCACGGGGGCCGCACGCCTGCCCGCAGGAACTGAACCGCCGCAGGTCAGGCTGCCGGACCTCGTTCGAGCCATGCTGCACGGCAGCGATATACGCCGACTCCACGCACCGGCCGCCGACCGATGCCGGGGCGCACATGCGCTGTAGATGGCCTGTAGATCGGCCGGGAGGAATCTTGTGGCCGAGCCACCGGGACGGACAAGGTCCTACTGGCTCTTCTCCTCTCATCAGGCACCGATCACGGAGCGGACGGCATCCATGAAGACTTCCTTCAAGCCCTTGATCCTGCGCAACACCGCAATGGTCCTCGCCGCCGGATGCGCCTTCACGATCCTGTCGGCGAGCACCGCCACCCAGGACGGAACCTCCCCGCAGAGCGGCGTGTCCATCCTCGCCGACGGCCCCGGGGACACCGCCGGCACGCCGGGCAACAGCGCCTCGGACCCGACGGACTGGAACAGTCAGGGCTGAACCGGCCGCTCACCACGAGGAGTTGACGGGTGTGATGCGTGAGCGGCCAGGCACACGGATGCCGGGCCGCTCACCCGTATCACCCGTGGACGGCCCCCGCGCCGGTCTCCAGCGCGCGCACCAGCTCCCCGGCCTGCTCCGCGTCGGTCAGCCCGAGCAGGGTGAACACCTCGTGGGCCTGGCGGGCCCGGTCCAGCGCCGGCTCGACCTCACCCGTCACCGCCAGTACCCGCGCCAGGGCGAGCAGACAGTGGCCCCGTTCGCGCGGTGCACCGAGTTCCTCGCTGAGCAAGAGGGCCTGTTCGGCCTCCGCCCGCGCCTCGTCGTGACGCCCCAGACAGCGCAGGCTGTCGGAGAGCCGGAAGCGCGCCTGGGCCTCCCTGGCCCGCAGCCGGGCCGAGGCGCAGACGTCCAGGCACGCGGTGTAGCTCGTGACCGCTTCCGCGTGCCGGCCCAGCTCGCAGAGCGCCATGCCGTGGACGTACCAGGCGTAGGAAGTGCCGCGCGGGTCCCGTACGGCGTGCAGTCGCTCCAGTGCGGTCTCGCACTCCTGCACCGCCTCGGCGGCCCGGCCGCTGCGCACCCGGGCGTGGGCGGCGTTCAGTTCCGAGTTCAGCTCCCCGGAGCGGTGGCCCAGCTCGCGGGCCAGCTCGATGGACCGGTCGTAGAATCCCACCGCGTCCGTGAAACGCTGCTGCCACTGCGCGATCAGGCCCTGATCGTTGAGGATCTGCCGCAGTATGGCCTTGTCCCCGGCCCGTTGGCAGGCCTCGGCCGCCAGCCTGGAGTGCAGTTCGGCCTCCTCCAACTGGGTGTGCTGGAGCGCGGCGTTGCCGCAGACGAACCGGGCTCGGGCCTCCGCCTGGTCGTCGCCGCGCAGGGCCGCCGCGTCGGCCACCATCCGTGCCGCGGAGGCCAGTTGCAGGTACGGGATGTCGGGGCCGAACGGGCTGAGCGCGACCAGCAGATCGCTCGCGGTACGCAGGGTCCGGGCGTCGCCGCCCGGCGGGCCCTGTGCGGCCAGGGTCGCCGTACCCGCCGCACAGTCGAACTCCTCGATCACCCAGGCGCGCGCCTCGGCGAGCGAGGCGAAGCGCGGGCCCGTCCCCATCCCGCCGACGAGAATCGCCCCGACCGGATCGCCCGGCACCATCGCCTGGAACGCGGAACACGCCCCGGCCAGCAGGAAGTCCAGAAGCCGCGCCAGTGACCGCGCTCCTTCGTCGGCCGCCGCACCCTCGGACACCACGAGCTGGAGCGCGAAGGAGCGCACCAGGTCGTGATAGCGGTAGCGGCCGGGCAACGGGGCCTCCAGCATGGCCGCGTCCACCAGCGATTCGAGCAGTTCCTCGGCGTCGTACTCCTCCAGGCCCAGCGCCGCGGCGGCGGCGGCCGTCACGATGCCCTGCCGCGCCACGGGTGCCAGCAGTCTGAACGCCCTGGCCTGGGCCGGGGTCAGCTGGCGGTAACCGAGTTCGAAGGCGGCGGCCACGGCCAGGTCGCCCGCGCGCAGTTCCCCGATGCGCAGGCGCTCGTCGGCCAGGCGGCCGGTCATGGTCGACACCCGCCACCGGGGCCGGGCCGCGAGCCGCGCCGCCACGATGCGCACCGCGAGCGGCAGGTGGCCGCACATACGGGCGAGTTCGGTGGCGCACTCCAGTTCCTCGTCGATGCGGGTGGCGCCGACGATCGCCCGCAGCAGGGCCAGCGCCTCGGCCGTGTCGAAGACGCCCAGGTCCCGTTGCGCGGTGATCGAGAGGCCGGCGAGCATGGCCCTGCTGGTGATGATCACCCCGCAGTCCGACGACCCCGGCAGCAGGGGCCTGACCTGCGCGGGGTCGCGGGCGTTGTCCAGTACGACCAGGATGCGGCGCCCGTCCAGCGTCGTCCGCAGAAGCAGGGCGCGGTCCTCGGCCGAAGTGGGCACCGACTCGCCGGGGATGCCCAGCGCCGACAGGAAGCTGCCCAGGACGGCCCCGGGGTCGGCGGGCTCCAGGCCGTTGCCCCGCAGGTCGGCGTAGAGCTGGCCACCGGGGAAGTCGGGCTTGGCCAGGTGGGCGACCTGGAGGGCCAGGGTGCTCTTGCCGATGCCGCCCATGCCGGTGACGGACACCACGGCCAGCGAGCGGCGCGCGGGGTCGGCGAGGACCTGGTGAAGGGCCTGCACCTGGCCGGCCCGCCCGATGAAGTCGCCTATGTGGGCGGGCAGTTGGGCAGGGCGGGCAGGTTCGGCCCACTCCTTGGGCTGCGCGGGCTCGGCCACCACGGACCCGGCGGCGGCCCCGGCCGGCTCCCGGGCGGTGCGCGCCATGAGCCGGGGGTCGTTGGCGAGGACCCGCTCGTGGAGTTCCCGCAGTTCCGGACCGGGGTCGATGCCCAGCTCCCCGGCCAGTACCTCGCGTGCCCGGCCGAACGCCGCGAGGGCGTCGGCCTGCCGCCCGGCGGCGTACAGGGCCCGCATCAGCAGTCCGTACGGCCGCTCCCGGAGCGGGTGTTCATGGGTGTAGCTGATCAGGTCGGGGATGACCAGCGCGTGCCGTCCCTGCTGGAGGTCGTGGGCGAACTGCTCCTCCACCAGCGCCAGCCGCAGTTCGCCCAGCCGCGCGCGCTGCTGTTCGGCGAACGGTCCCGGCACTCCGGCCAGGGGCTCGCCGTGCCACAGCCCCAGGGCCTGCGCAAGCAGCCTGCCGCGCTCCTCCTCCTGTCCCGTCGCCCTGGCCCGCGTGATGTCGGCCGCCAGTGCCTCCGCGTACAGGGCGTCCACCGAGTGCGGCGGCACCAGCAGTTGGTAGCCGTCGCGCAAGGACACCAGGACCTTGGGGGCGGAACGTTCCTCCTCCACGATCCGGCGCAGCCGCCAGGCGTAGGTACGCAGACTCGAAAGGGCCGAGTCCGGGGCCTCCTCGCCCCAGACACCGGCGATCAGCTCGTGCGCGGGCACCACGCGGCCCGCCCGCAGCAACAACGCGACCAGCAGGGCCTGCTGCTGCGGAGGTCCCGTGGGCAGGGCAGCCTCACCGCGTACGACTCGTACGGCCCCCAGCACGGCGAACGAGATGCAGTCCCCCATGGATCACGTCGTCCTTTCGTACGTCACCACGACGCGACGGGCCCCTCGCGGCTACCGCCCCGGAAGGGAAATCTCGAAGCCCCGCAGAACTACCACGGCTCCCCCGGGGAAGAACTGGGACTCCGGCTCGGAACGGCGACCGCCAGGGTGGCACAGCACGCTCCTCACCTGCACACAATCATCGCACCGCCCGCTGGCGCCCCACTAACAACTCACTAACGCCCAAGGCCGCTATCCACCGCCCAACCACCACAGAAAGCCCTCTCCGCCGCGCTCCTCCGCCCGTATCGTTGGCTGGAAATGGACCAACCCAGGTGAGGCGATTTGCCTCGGGCGATCCCGGTCCACTCACGTGATGAACGCCCGGCGCGGGCTGTGGGTGCGGCGCCTGGGCCCGGGTGTGGCCGACGCACGACGCCGCCCCTCTTGAGCGCAGTGGGCACCTCTGCTGCCTCACCGGCAACGACGGCGACCGGAAGCACCATAGCCCCTGCCCCCACTGGGGACATGAATCCGCCATTCTTCGATGCGCTCGACCCTTCGGGCGCATCGGCGGGGGGCGGGGCAGGCACGACCAGTAGGAACACGAGAGGAAGGCGGTGTCGTCGTACGGCCGGCCTGCACGCCCGAACCTCGAACCGGTATAGTAATGACGGTATAGTTATTGGTTGCATGTGAAGGACGCCGCATGATCGAGATCCTGAATCCCACCCTGCTGGCCCGAGCGAAGGAATCGGGCGCCCTGGTCGGTCACATCCTGCAGACGCTGAAGAGCCGCAGCACCATCGGCACGAACCTGCTGGACATCGACCGGTGGGCCGAGAAGATGATCGCCGACGCGGGAGCGCTCTCCTGCTACGTCGACTACGCCCCGTCCTTCGGACGCGGCCGGTTCGGCCACTACATCTGCACGGCCGTCAACGACGCCGTCCTCCACGGACGGCCGCACGACTACACGCTGGCCGACGGCGACCTGCTGACCCTCGACCTCGCCGTCTCCAGGAGCGGGATCGCCGCCGACGCCGCCATCAGCTTCGTCGTCGGCCCCACGAAGCCGCCGGAGAGCGTCGCAATGATCAGCACGACCGAACGCGCGCTGGCCGCGGGCATCGCCGCTGCCGGACCCGGAGCCCGCATCGGTGACCTCTCCCACGCCATCGGGACCGTCCTCAGCGAGGCCGGGTACCCGATCAACACCGAGTTCGGAGGCCACGGCATCGGATCAACGATGCACCAGGACCCGCACGTCGCGAACACCGGACGGCCCGGCCGCGGCTACAAGCTGCGCCCCGGGCTGCTGCTGGCACTGGAGCCGTGGGTCATGGCGGACACCGCACAGCTCGTCACCGACCCCGACGGATGGACACTCCGCAGCGCGACAGGCTGCCGCACAGCACACAGCGAACACACGATCGCCATCACGGACGACGGAGCCGAGATCCTCACCCTGCCGAGATGAGCAACTGCACCATTCCCCTTGATCGGTGCGGCACGGACGAAGGCCGCCAACACGTCATCGACAGTGCTGACATCCTTCTCCCTGTCTCCCCCACTCGGAACATCAGCGGCAAACCGCAGGTAGGAGCCGTGGACCTGGGCGGCCCAGGCACCGGACCCCGGACATGAGCCGCTCGTGGCAGTGCGCGGCGCCTCAGCGCGCACTGTCGCGATGTTCACGTCTACCGACAGCACTTCGACGTCTGCGGTCGACAGCGACAGCAACTTTTCCAGCGGGGCTGGATCTCATGCGCAGGCCCGAACCGCCGGGCACCGGCGCCCCGATCAGCGCAAGAAGGCTCCCGTCGTGAACAGCTCGGTCTTCGAGGACGCCGGTGTGGGGACGCCGGGACGGGGTACGCCCCGACTCGGGGACAAAGAGCGGGCGTAACGGGGGGGGGCAGCGATGCGGCGTGGGAACGTGGACAAGGGTTGCCTGGGACTCGGGCTGGTCTTCCTGCCCTTCGGCCTGGGGCTTGGGTACGTGCTGGTGATGGCGGTCTGGCGGCTCGGGCGCTTCCTCTGGACCACGGGCGGGCCACGGCTTGCCGAGGGCGATCCGATGGCGTGGACCGCCCTCTGCATGGTCCTGTTCTTCGTCGCGGTGGTGGCCTTCATTCATTGGGACGCGGGCCGAAACGGCGGCCCGAGCCCTCGGCCTGGCCGGACGGTCCACCAGGGAGAGGACTGGTACTGGCAGCCCGATCGGATCGAGTACCCGCCGAAGCCGGAGGATGATTCCCGGCGCCCGCCCTCCCCATGACCCGCCACCCCTCTCCTCCCCGCCACCCCTCTCCTCCTCCGGTCGTAGTACGCCTTCGAGAACGGGCCGACGCCCTGGCCGACCGGTACCTGACCATCATCGAGATCGAGCACCACCGCTGAGTCCGCACGGACTCCAGTGGTGACTGATGGTCACACCCGCAGAGTGCGAGTGCCCTCTGGCCGGCTGCGCTGTCAGTGGTCCCGCGTACGGTCTGCGCATGGTTGATCATCAGTGGAGTGGTGTCCGTCAGCGGGTGCTCGCGTTGGGTGCCCGGCCCGCCGGTGACAAGGTGTTCGGCTCGCTGGGGCACCGGTGGGTCCTGGAAGACCCCCTGACCGACGACGGTCTTGCCGAGCTCGAAGTGCAGATGGGCGTGCGGTTGCCGGATGACTACCGGGGCTTCCTCACCTGCGTGGGCGTCGGCGGCGCGGGTCCTGCGTACGGTCTCTTCCCCGTGCGCCGTGTGCAGGGCCGCTGGCGCTGGGAAGGAGACGGCGCCGACCTGGCCGATCCCACCCTGCTTGCCCAGCCCTTTCCTGACCACGGTCCGGACCCCAAGGTCCTCGATGCGCTGCTCGCCGTACGCCCTGACGAAGAGGACTTCGACGAGATCGAGGACTTCGACGACGCCATCGAAGCGTGGGACGAACGCTGGGAAGCCCTGATGTTTGCCCCCGGGCGCACCGCCGGCGCCATCGTGATCTCCCACCTCGGCTGCGCCCAGAGGGAGTGGCTGGTCATCAGCGGTACTCACCGGGGCACCATCTGGTCCGACTGCCGAGCAGATGACGTTGACCTCGCTCCGCTCCTCGATCAGAACGGTGAGCCGCTCACCTTCACTCGCTGGTACATGGACTGGCTGCGCACGGCGGAGCTCGTCGTAGACCAACCGTCCACGAACATCTGAGGCGGATTCGGGCCGTGTGTTGCGCTCAGTCACGGCAGAGGGCGCGTGGGCGCCACCGCGCTCCGGTCTCCTGCCGCCTGCTTGTCAATTGTCCGGCCAGGAACCGCAGGGTGCGGCTGGACGGATTGATCGAGGGCCGGGACACCCGTGCGCGAAGCTCCTGGTGGGCAGGGGTGATCCTGGTCGAAAACCCGTCTGCCAGGGGTTTCTTCGTTGGCTTGCGTCAGCGTGCTCCGCTTCGGTCGCGCGTTAGCCAAACGCACGTGAAACGTTAGCTCTTGCATCGATGATAGGCACCCGACAGATCTATGCGAAGGGTGAATCAAATGACATGGAGACACGGGCAGTTGAGGCGCAGGGTCGCGGTGTGGATTTGCGCAGTCCTGACCGTATGTGGCCTTACACAGGTCACCTCGGCGCCTGCCGCTCACGCTACTCCCACGGGTCCGTTCACCATGTTCCAATGGAACATCTCAGGGCTTGAAAACTCCCCGAACCCGCTTGCCGCAGGCAATTACGACCAAATGGTTCACCGGCTCCGCGACATATCAGGGAGAAAGGTCGTTGACGGTGTGGGCACCACGACGACGACGAAGAATCAGTTCATCGCCGTCGAGGTGTGGAAAGGGTCCACACACGACTTGACGCTGTACTTCACGGCGCATGACCTGTACATGGTCGGATTTACGTCGAAGGGCTACAACTACCGGTTCGACGAGTCCACTTCGACGCAGCTTGAGTCCGTGGTGCGGGCCCACTATCCCAGTAACGGCAGTCGCGGGTTCACCACCCTCGGCTACAGCGGACAGTACGGTGACCTGAAGGCGAGTCAGTCCTGGCGGGGCCACAAGGACCAGAACTTCCAGGGGGCCACGCTGAACGGCCACCTCAGCGCACTGGCCGGCCTGGGAAGCTCCAAGCCCAGTTCCGACAAGTACGGAAAGCACATGGCGAAGATAATTGGAGCCACTTCGGAAGCGGTACGTTTCGGATGGATTCAGAACCGCATATCCAACACCATCAGGGGTGGTTCGGAGAACGGCTTTGACTACCTCGGGTCGTTCGGAGCCGCCCTGGAGCAGGAATGGGGCAAACTTTCCACGCTGGCCAACGACCTGCTGGCGAACGGGTCCGGGGAAGAGGTCAAGGTCGACGGTTCCGTTTATCGCAGTCTCAACGACTTCCGGTACGGACCTGCCAACTCCCCCGAGCGCAGACTCTCCATCCTGTGGGCAAAAGGCCGAGGCTGATCACTTCTGGAGTGGCGCGGGCACAGCATAGCTCCGCTGCCGCTTGAGAGCGGTGAATTCCCGGCGTCGCGCGGTCGTTTCGAGTGATGGACGGGAACTGCGCCGGAGGACTCGTGAATTCGCGTCGTGCACGCCTCACGAGAATTCCGGCGCAGTGAGGCTCTCCCCGCGGAACCCCTCTTCGCGATTCCGGCGCAATGCACGTCGTGGCGATCGCGCTCATTCGGCTCCGGCATCCATCGCCCCGCCCTTCACCCTGAAGTCCCGCAACCCGCGCAGCGGTGAGCACACGACCCACAGCGCGGCCAGGGACGTGCCGGCAGCGGCGATCCACAACGTGGGCCGGATGCCGGCGAGTTCGCCGAGCCCGCCCCCGAGGAGTGCTCCGAGGGTCAGTGCGCCGAAACCGAGGAAGCGGACGGTCGCGTTGACCCGGGCCAGCATGTCCTCGGGGCAGATCACCTGCCGGTAGCTCACCTGGGCCACGTTGTAGACGACGGTGCCGAAGCCGGTGACGAACAGTCCGGCCAGGGCCGGGGCGAGCAGCACCCCCCTGCCCGCGAGCGGGACGAGCAGCAGGGAGGGGAACGTCACCAGCGGTACCAGCCACACCGCCCGCGCCTGCCCCAGCCGCCGTACCGCCTGGTGGGCGCAGAGCGCGCCCACCAGGCCGCCCATGCCCAGGACGCCCAGGACGGCGCCGACCGCGGCGTCCGTCAGGGCGAGCGTCGAGGTCAGGAAGAGCACCTGCACCGCGCCGAGTACACCGTTGAAGAAGTTGGCGGTGGCGGTGCAGGCCGTGATCGCCCGCAGGGTGCGGGTGCGGGCCGTGTACCGCAGGCCCTCGCGGATCTCGGTGAGCAGGGCGACGCGGGGGCCGTCGGCCGGGGCCGGCGGGTCCGGCTCGCGTATGCGGCGCAGCAGCAGGGCGGCCGTGAGATAGCCGACGGCGGTGCCGAGCACCGGGTAGGCGGGTCCGGCCAGTTGGACCAGGGTGCCGCCTGCGCCGGGTCCGGTGATCTGGGCCAGGGACTGGCTGGACTGGAGGCGGGCGTTGCCTTCGAGGAGTTGGTCGCGGCGGACCAGGACGGGCAGGTGGGACTGGTAGGCGACGTCGAAGAGGACCGCGCAGACGCTGCACAGCAGGGCGACGACGATCATCTGGGGGGTGGTGAGCAGGTCGTACCACCAGGCCACCGGAACGGTGCAGAGCAGGAGCGCTCTGACCGTGTTGGCGTGCCTCATCAGGCGCCGCTGGCGTACGCGGGAGACCCACACCCCGGCGGGCAGGCCGATCAGGAGGTAGCCGGCCGTCTCGGCGGCGCTGAGCAGGCCCATCTCGAAGGGGGTGGCCGCCAGCGTCGTGGCGGCCACCAGCGGGAGGATGGTGTTGCCGATGTACGTACCGAACTGGCTGACGGAGTCGGCGGCCCAGAAGAGCTGGAACGCCCGGTGGTGCCAGAGGGACGGGGATCGTGGCGTGCGGACCTCGGTCGCTTCGCTCACCATGCGGGAATGGGTGCGGCGGCCAGGACCGCCGCGAGGGTCTCGACGGCACGGTCGATGTCGTCGGCCGTGACCCCGGAGTGGGTGACCGCGCGGAGTCGGCCGGGGCCCAGTTCCGCGAGGTGCACGCCGCGGGACCCGGCTCCTGCGATGAGGGACTCGGTGGTGTGGCGGGTGGCGTCGGTGTCCACGGTGAAGAAGACCATGTTCGTACGCGGGGGCTCCGGGTCGAGCCGCAGTCCGGACACGCCCGCCAGGCCCTCGGCCAGCCGGGCGGCGTGGGCGTGGTCGGTGGCCAGGCGGTCGTCCATCTCCTCCAGCGCGACGATGCCGCAGGCGGCGATGATGCCGGCCTGCCGCATGCCGCCGCCCAGCATCTTGCGGTAGCGGCGTGCGGTGGCGATGGACGCCTCGTCACCGGCGAGCATCGATCCGATCGGGGCGGACAGGCCCTTGGACAGGCAGAACTGGACCGTGTCGGCCGGGGCGGCGAGGGCGGCGGCCGGCACGCCGAGCGCGAGGGCGGCGTTGAAGATGCGGGCACCGTCCAGGTGGAAGGCGATCTTGTGCTCGCGGGCGAGAGCCCCGGCGGCCGCCAGATAGTCGGGGGAAAGGGGGATGCCGCCGCGGCGGTTGTGCGGCGTCTCCAGGCTCAGTACGGCGGGCAGCGCGAACTGCGGGTCCTCGGCGTCGACCGTGCAGGCCGCAGCGACCGCGTCCAGGGGCAGGGTCCCGTCCTCGGCCGCGCTGATGGGCTCGTAGACGATGCCGCCCACCACGGAGGCGCCGCCCGCCTCGTACACGTAGATGTCGGACTCGGCGCCGACGACGGCCTTGCCGCCGCGCGGGCTGTGGGTGAGCAGCGCCGTCAGGTTCGCCATGGTGCCGCTGGGCATCAGGACCGCGGCGGGCTTGCCCAGCAGCTTGGCCGCCGTCTCCTCCAGCTCGGTGACGGTCGGGTCCTCGCCGTAGACGTCGTCGCCGAGCGGAGCCTCGGCGGCGGCGCGGAGCATGCGGGGGGTGGGCAGGGTGAAGGTGTCGCTGCGCAGTTCGATGACGTGGTTCACGGGCCGAGGTTCCTTACGGTTGGTGGGTCGGAGCAGGGGGGAGCAGGGGCAACAGGGGGAAGGGCAGGGGTCAGGCAGGTGGGTGGGTCAGGGCCGATACGGCTTCGGTGAGCGTCTGTTCCGCGGCTGCCCAGCGTTCCCGTCGTGCGGTGGCGAGGGCGCTCAGCTCGCCGAGGGTGGCGGCGCTGCCGTCGAGGGAGGCGAGCACGGAGGCCGGGGCGGGGCCGCCGCCCGCTCGGGCGGCCTCGACGACCGAGGCCGGATCGAGGTGGGCCAGGAGGGTGCCGGAGCGGTCGCCGAGCCGGTCGGCGGCGACGCCCTCGAAGCAGCGGCCGGTGGCTTGGGCCACTCTGCTGATGTCCCCGACCTGGTGGTGGGCCGTACGGAAGGGAACTCCGGCGGCGACGAGGCGCTCGGCGAGGGCGGTGGCGGCAGTGTGGCCGTCCGCGGCGCGTCGGTTCATGAGCGCGGCGTCGGGTTCCGCGCCCTCGACCATCAGCCGCAGCAGGACCACGGCCTCGGTCGTGGTCTCCATGGCGGACCACAGGTGGCCGACCGCCTCGGTGCCCACGGCGATGGCGTTGGTGAAGCGGGCCGTCGACATCGCGGCGGTCGCCGAGGTGAGTGCTCCGAGTGCGCCGGCCGCCTTGCCCTGGATGTTCTCCAGCAGGAAGGCGTTGCGCTTCTGGGGCATCATCGAGCTGCTGCCGACCAGGGCGTCGGGCAGTCGCAGCAGGGCGTTCTCGGTGCTGGTCCAGGACTGGAGGTCGTGCGCGGTCCGGGTGAGGAGCACGCCGAGGACGGTGGAGGCGCACAGCAGCCGCAGGACGAAGTCCCGGGACGCGACGGCGTGCAGGGAGTTGCCCAGGGGGACGGTGAATCCGAGCAGTTCGGTGGTGCGAGCCGGGTCGATGGGCAGGGTGGTCCCGCCGGTCGCACCGGCGCCCAGGGGGTTCTCGTCGAGCTCGCGCCCGGCGTGTTCGAGCTGGTCCAGGTCTCGTACGAGAGCGGCGGCGACCCCGGCGAGGTAGTGGCCGTAGGTGGTGGGGACGGCCGGCTGGTGGTGGGTGTAGGCGGGCATGACGGTGGTGTGCCAGCGCCGTCCCCGGTCGACGAGGGCACGGCCGAAGGCGTCGGTCTCGGTGAGGAGGCGGTCGTAGGGGCGCCTCAACTGGAGCCTGAGGACGGTGGCGTTGAGGTCGTTGCGGGAGCGCCCGCTGTGCAGTACTCCCCCGGTCTCCTCGCCCAGGACCTCCACGAGGTGTCCCTCGTAGGCGAGGTAGCGGCCTCGCGGGGCGGGCCGTCGGCGCAGCGGGGCGAAGTCGGCGGCGCGCAGGGCGTCGATGCCCGTCAGCAGTCGGGCGGCGGTCTCGCGCCCGACGATGCCCTGTTCGGCGAGCATCACGACGTGGGCGCGGTCGACGTCGCTGGTGGGCCGCAGTTCGGCGGCGACCGGGTCCGCGGGGGCGCGCAGGTGCTTCTCGAAGAGGATTTCCGCGGCTGCGGGGGCCACGGCGGAGGTCAGCCGTCCGGTGGTGGTGGTGGGG
Source organism: Streptomyces sp. NPDC054863 (assembly GCF_053610825.1). NCBI lineage: Bacteria > Bacillati > Actinomycetota > Actinomycetes > Kitasatosporales > Streptomycetaceae > Streptomyces > Streptomyces sp. NPDC054863. Next base: position 21,070 of record NZ_JBSGZD010000068.1, read on the forward strand.
GTAGTGGTCATACCTGGCTCTCCTCGGTGGGCCGGGGGCGCAGTGCGGTACGGAGCAGCGTCAGTGCGCCGTCGGCCGCACGGGACGCCTCTGGGGCGCCGGCCGCGGTGGCGATGGCGTGACCGACGCGGTCGCGGTGGTCGTGCTGCGGGGCGAGCGGGACTCCACCGCGGCCGGTGAGCGTCATGGCGGTGACGTGGAGCGGCAGCGCGGCAGGGACGGTGGCGAACTCGTCGAGGGTCGCGGGCTCCTCCACGACCAGGAAGCGCAGTGCGGCATGGTGCGCGGTACGGGGTTCGAGGTCGGCCGGGCGGCCGAGTGCGGCGGCCACCTGGGCGTGGACCAGGTCGACGGAGAGGGCGGAGCGGATCAGTTCGGGGATCATGCCGCCGCCGAGACGCGGGTTGACCTCGATCAGCACGGGGCCGCGGGAAGTCAGCCGCAGTTCGACGTGGGCCGCCCCGAAGCCGAGTCCGAGTGCTTTGACCGCCGCGACGGCGGTGTCGGCGAGGGCCTCTGCCGTGGCGGCTGCCACGGGCGCGGGCACGTCGTGGCCGGTCTCCACGAAGTGGGGGGCGGCGCCGAGGTGCTTGCCGACGACGGTGACGGCGGTGTGCTCGAACACCTCGACCGAGAACTCGGGTCCGTCGACGTAACTCTCGACGAGGAACCCGGGGGCGGTAGCGATGCCGCGTTCGTTGTGGGTACGGGCCAGCAGGCGGGCGGCGTGGGTGGTGATCTCCTCTCGGCTGCGGCACAGGCGGACGCCGGTGCTGCCCGAGCCGTCGGCGGGCTTGAGGACGACCGGCAGGCCGATCCGGTCGGCGGCGTCGAGGGCGGCGTCGGTGCTGGTCACCCGGGCGTGACCGGCGACGGGGACGCCCGCCGCGGCGAGTGCCGTGTGCTGGCTGCCCTTGTGGCGGCAGAGCGTCACGGCCCGCGGGTCCGGGCCTGGCAGACCGAGCGCGGCAGCCGCCTCTGCGGCGACGGGCACGAAGTAGTCGGAGCTGGTGGTCAGGCCGGCCGGCGTGCCGATGCCGAGCGCGGCGACCGCTTCGAGTACCCCCGCGACGCCGGAGGTGTCGGCACGGACCACGGTGACGTCGTCGGCGCGGGCGTAGTCGTAGCGGCCGGGGTCCTCGGCCAGCAGGACCGGCCGGGTGCCCAGTTCGCGGGCGCGGCGGGCGAACAGGCGGCCGGTTCCTGAGGTGTTGGACTCGACCAGGACCAGCGTCGGCTCGGTCATCGGCTCTCCGTGGGGGTGGTGGCGGGTCGGACGCCGGCGTCGCGCAGGGTGTCGATGTCGCGCAGGACATCGGTACCGCGGAAGGCGTCGGCGTCGCGCAGGGCTTCGGTCTCGCCCAGGACGTCCGTGCCGCACAGGTCATCGGCATCCCGCAAGGCGTCGGCATCGTGCAAGGCGTCGATGTCGCGCAAGGCGTCGTCGAGGGTGCGGCGGTGCCAGTCCATGCGGGCCCAGCCGCCGATGGCGTCGCGGGGGTCGGTGACCGTGCGCGGTGCGGTGGCCGCCGGGGTGTCCAGGATGCCCTGTTCGGCCAGCCATTCGTCCCGGTACACCGAGTCCTGGTAGCGGTGCCCTTCGTCGGGGAGCAGGGCCACGACCTGCTCGTCGGGGTGCCGTTCGGCGTACCAGCGGGCGGCCAGGAACGAGGCACCGCTGGTGGGTCCCATGTAGAGGGCGTGGAGGGCGTGGAGTTCCCGGGTGGCGCGGAAGACCTCGGCGGGGCCGGCCCAGTGGACCTCGTCGTAGGCGTCGTGGGAGACGTTGGACGGTACGAGGCTGTTGCCCAGGCCGCGGACCGTGCGGGGTCCGTCCGGCTGGCCGAAGATGGCGCTGGGCGAGGTGTCCACGCCGATGAGCCTCATCCCGGGTTCGACCAGTCGCAGGAAGCTGGCGGTGCCTCCGGTCGACCCGCCGGAGCCGACGGGGCCGACGAGGCAGCCGACGGGGCCGACGGCCTCGGCGATCTGCTGGGCGACGCTGGCGTAGGCGTGGGGGTTGTCGGGGTTGTGGTACTGGCCGGGGATGTAGTGGTCCGGGTACTCGGCCCGCAGTTCCTCCAGCCGGTCGAGGCGGGCGCGTTGGAAGCCTCCTTGCGGGCTGGGCCGTGTGCAGATCTCGACGCGGGCGCCCAGGTCGGTCAGTCGGCGGTGCAGGGCGGCGTCGATGGCGGGGTCGCCGACGATGACGAGGGGGTAGCCGCGCAGGCGGCACACCATCGCCAGGCCGAGCGCGAAGGTGCCCGAGGACGTCTCCAGGACCGTGGTGCCCGGGGCGAGTTCGCCGCGCTGTTCGGCGCGGTCGAGCATGAAGCGGGCCGGGAGCAGTTTCATCAGGGTGAACGCGGCGACGCACAGATTGGGGCCGATGCGGATGAGCCGGGGCAGGACGGTTGCCTCGACGATCGATGCGCTGGGTGCGGGCAGGGTGGGCGATGACATGGTCGGTGCTCTCATCCTGTGGTGGTGAAGTACCAGGTGTCGTGCATCCCGAGCGCTTCGAGGCGCGCACGGGCATGGTCGGTGCGGGTGGCGAGGTCGGGCAGGCCGGGGTCGAAGATCAGGCCGGCCACGTCGCCGCTGTGGGCGACTTGGAGGCCTGCAGCGCCCAACTCGTCGGCCACACGCAGGAGTTCGGGGAGTCGGGGTACGGGGAGGTGGCGCTGGTTGAGGCGGGCGCTGGCTGTCGCGACCCTGCCGAGCAGTGCGACGTCGCCGGTGCGGATCGCGCGGCGGGCCATGCCCAGCAGGGGGCGGAACGCCTCGACCTCCCAGACGGTGTAGCGGGCGGGCGGCAGGGCGAGCGTGTCGGTTCCCGTACCGTCCCGGCTGGTGCCGAAGCCGACGACGGCCAGCGGCATGAGCGCACCGCCCATGTCCTCGACGACCTCGCCCTCGCGGTGGGCGAACAGCACGGCCCGGTGCGTGTACATGAGCGCGTCTGAGGCGGTCTCGGCGGCGACGGCCAGGGTGGCGTACTGGGCCGGGTCGGGGTGGTGCCCGGCGGCGTCGTAGACGGCCCCGATGGCGGCGACGACGTCGGCGGTGGAGGAGCCGAGGCCGCGGCCGGGCGGGATGTTGCTGGTCAGCCGGAGCGTGCCGCCGGTGTGGGGGGTGCCCAGGGTGCGCAGCGTCAGTTCGGCGGCGCGGCCGGCCTTGGTGCGCCACGGTTCGGTGACGGTGACCCCGGTGGCGGTGTCGGACGGCTCGAAGAAGGCCTGTGAGCCGTAGAGGGGGCAGGGCAGGGTGATCAGGGCGCGGCGCAGGCGTCCGCCGGACTCGAAGACGCCCTGGAGGATCTCTCCGTGGTGTCCGCCGCTGTAGTGCGATCCCCGTATGCGGACCGCCGTCCCGGAACGTGCTGTGTACGTGTCGTGGAGCATGGCTTCCTCGGGATGGAGGGGATGGGGAGGTGGTGGGCGGTCACGCGGGGGCGACCGGTCCGGGAACGGGGTACCGGTCCGCGGCCGGGGGCAGTTCGCCGACCGTGACGAAGTGGGCGGGAATCTGGTAGTCGGGCAGTGACTCGGCGAGGAAGTCGACGAGTTCGCCTTCGTCGGGGACGGTGGCGCCGGTGCGTGGCACGAGGTAGGCGTGGAGTGCGCCGTCGACGGTGTGCACGGCCGCCTCGGCGATCCGGCCGTGGGCGGTCAGCCGGGCCCGGGTCTCGTACGGGGCGACCCGGAAGCCCGAGACGGTCGGCCAGGTGCCGGCCGTTCCGAGGATCTCGAAGCCGCCCCCGGCGTTCCATCGGGCCCGTTGTCCGGTGGGGCTCAGGGGGCGTGAGCCGGTCCGGGCGAGGTGCAGTTCGCCGGGGACGCCGGCCGGGAGGGGTTCGCCGCGGCCGTCCAGGACGGTGGCGGTGACGCCGGGTGCGGGGGTGCCGACGGGGACGACGGCCTCGCTGTGTTCCGGTGCGTGCCGGTGGAGGCGGCACAGCGCCAGGGGCAGGTCCGGTGTGCCGGACCCGAGGGCGAGGCGGCAGGCGCCGGCCGGTTCGCGCAGGGCGGCCGGGTCGGTGTCGGGGCCGAGGACGAGGAGGGCTTCGGCGCCGTGGGCGACGGCCGGACGGTGGTGGGCCAGCAGGGTGTTGGCGGTCGTGTCGGGCAGCAGGACCGTGGAGAAGGGCTCCTGTCGTGCGGCGAGAAGGGCGGCCAGGGCGGCGGGCGAGTCCGGCGCGGTCGGCGGCAGGACGAGGGTGCCGCCGCGGGCCAGGGTGGTCCAGACCTCCAGAAGGAGGAAGTGGCCGCCCGGGAGGCCGAGTTGGGGGACGCGGGCGGCGGTGAGGCCGAGCGCGTCGAGGGCGCCGAGGGCGGTGCCGAGGGCGCCGTGCGTGATCGGTGCCCGGTCCGTCAGGGCGAGGATGTCGCCGTCGGCGGGACGCCGGCCGTGGGACGGCCCCGGGAGGCCTGCGGCCTCGTGCCCCTGCGGCGGCTCGTACCCCGCCGGCCCCGGAGCCCCGTGTCCCGGCGGCGTCTCGTGGCCCTGCACGCCATCCTCAAGCAGCACGCCATCCTCAAGCAACGCGCCGTCCTCAAGCAGCGCGTCGCGCTCAAACAGCCCGCCGTCCTCAAGCAGCGCGTCGCGCCTCGGAGGCGCCTCGCGTCCGGCCGTGTGGAGGACCTCGATGAGGAGGTCCTCGGTGAGGAGTACGTCGCCTTCGGCCGGGGCGGCCCCGGGGGCGAGGACGCGCGCAGGTGCACCCGTGCGGGCTGCGGCCAGGAGTGCGGCGACCAGGTCGGTGCCCGACGGCAGCCGCACCGCGACCGGTCGGCCGGGACCGGCCCCGGCCCGGACCAGGAGGCCCGCGATCGTGTCCGCCCGGGTGCCGAGGTCGCGGTAGGTGACCTCTCCCGCCGCCGTGCTCAGGGCCACGGCGGTGGGGCGCCCGGTGATGTGGCCTTCCACCCGTTCCACGACGCCGGGTCCTTCGGGCCGTGCCTCCACCTCCGGGGCGGGGTCCTTCTCGGTGAGCGGAAGCCGGGAGACCGGCACGTCGGGCGCCTGGAGCGCGGCCCGCAGCAGGGTGCGGTAGGCCTGCACCATGCGGCGCATGGTGTCCGCGTCGAAGAGGTCGGCCGCGTACTCCCACAGGATGGTCAGGGTGTCGTCCTCGCTGCTGGGACGCATGCCCGCCCGCTGCTCGGCGCGCGGGATGACGACGATGTTCAGGTCGGCCTTCGACGAGCCGTTGTGCTCGACGTTCACCTCGCCCGTGAGACCGGCGAAGTCGAGGTCGGGGACGGCGGAGTCGTGGAAGCTGAACAGGGCGGAGAACAGCGGGTTGCGCGACAGGTCGCGGACCGGGGCAGCCGCCTTGACGAGCTGCTGCAGCGGTACGTCCTGCCAGGCGTATCCCTCGACGGCGGTGGCGTGGACCTGCTCCAGCAGCCGGCGGAAGGAGGGGTCGTCGTCGAGCCGGACGCGCAGCGGCACCGTGTTGACGATCATTCCGATCAGCCGCTCGGCCTCGGTCAGCCTGCGGTTGGCCACGCCCACTCCGACGACGAAGTCGTCCTGGGCCGTGTAGCGCGAGAGCAGGGCGGTGAACCCGGTCAGCATGAGCGAGTAGAGGGTGACGCCGGCTTCCTTGGCCCGGGTGCGCAGCAGGGCGTACTCGTCGGGGTCGAGGTTGAGCTTCACCATGTCGCCGCGGAAGGTGAACTCGGGCGGGCGGGGGTGGTCGGTGGGCAGTTCGAGTGCCGCGGGGGCGCCGGAGAGCACTCCGGTCCAGTGGTCCGTGTAGCGCTTCGCGACGGGGCCGGTGAGCCAGGACCGCTGCCAGGCCGCGAGGTCCGCGAACTGGAACTGCGGTTCGGGCAGCGCGGGGGCGCCGTCGGCGAACACGGCGTACAGGCGCGTGAGTTCGTCGACGAATACGGCGAACGACCAGCCGTCGTGCACCAGATGGTGCTCCAGGTGCAGCAGCCGGTGGGCGTCGGGAGCGTCCCGTACCACGACCCAGCGCACCAGCGGCGGCGTGTCGAGTTCGAAGGGGCGGGCCTTCTCCCGTGCGACCAACTCCCGCCAGGCGTCCTCCCGTTCGGCCTCGGGCAGTGCACTGAGGTCCACCAGGGGTACGTCGATGTCGAGGGCGTCCATCTCGACGGGGCACTGTGCGGGGACGCCGTCGACCTCGCGGAACGCGGTGCGGAAGATCTCGTGGCGGCGGAGAAGTTCGGTGAGGGCGGCGCGCAGGGCGGGCAGGTCCAACTGGCCGCGCAGGCGCAGGGAGGCCTGTACGCGGTAGGCGGGGTTGCGGGGCGAGAGCTGTTCGAGGAACCAGATGCGTTCCTGGGGGAAGGACAGCGGCAGGGGCCGGGTGCGGTCGGCGTGCCGCAGCGGGGGCGGCACCGGGGCAGTGCCGTCGTCCTCCCCTGCGGCCTCGGCGGCGGTGCCGGCCTCGCCGCCGGCCGCCGCGGTGGCGTCGACGAGCGCGGCGATCTGGCGGGGCGTGGTCCTGCGGAAGAGTTCGGAGAGCTGGATCTCGACGCCGAGGTCGGTGCGGATGCGGGCCGCGAGGCGCCCCACCAGCAGGGAGTGGCCGCCGAGTTGGAAGAAGTTGTCGGTGGCCCCGGCCTCGGTGCCGCCGAGGAGTTCGGTCATCAGGGCGGCGACGGCCTGCTCGCTCGGGGTGGCCGGCGCCTCGCCGTGCCCCGCGCGGGTCTGGTGGGGCACGGGCAGCGCTTCCCGGTCCACCTTGCCGCTGGGGGTGAGGGGCAGGGCGGGCAGGACGACCACGGTGGAGGGGACCATGTGGGCGGGCAGGGTGCGCGCGCACCAGGTGCGCAGGTCTTCGGGGACCACCGCCGTGTCGGGGGTGGAGGCGTAGCCGACCAGGACGTCTGCCCGTGGCACGACGACGGCGTCGGTGACGGCGGGGTGCGCGCGCAGTGCTTCCGCCACCTCGCCGGGTTCGACCCGGAAGCCGCGGATCTTGACCTGGTGGTCGGCGCGGCCCGCGTAGGCGTAGCGGCCGTCGGGCAGCAGGCGGGCCAGGTCGCCGGTGCGGTAGGCGCGGCCTCCGTCGGTGGGGACGAACTTCTCGGCGGTCAGGGCGGGCCGGCCGTGGTAGCCGCGCGTCACGCCGGCGCCGGAGACGACGAGTTCGCCGATGTCGCCGGGGGCGACGGGCAGCCCGTCCTCGTCCAGGAGGTCGATCCGTACGCCGGGCAGGGGCCGCCCGATGTCGGGTGATCCGGGTCCGGTCACGTCCCCTGTGGTGGCGCAGATGGAGGTCTCGGTGGGGCCGTAGGCGTTGATCATGCGGCGGCCCCGTCCCCAGCGGGCCGCGACCTCGGCGGGCAGGGCCTCCCCCGCGCAGGCCAGGGTGCGCAGGGCGGGGAGTTCGGCGTCGGGCAGGGCGGCGACGACGGAGGGGGGCAGGACGGCGACGCTCACCTCGAAGCGGGCCATCAGCTCCAGCAGGCCGGGGCCGGGCACGATGCTGTCGGGGTCGGCCAGGACCAGGGCGGCGCCGGCGGTGAGTGCGATGCCCGTCTCGCAGACCGAGGCGTCGAAGCTGGACGGGGCGAACTGCAGGACGCGGTCGTCGGCGGTGACGCCCCATTCGGTGCGCATGCCGTACACGGTGGCGGCGACGGAGCCGTGTTCGACGAGGACGCCCTTGGGGCGGCCGGTGGAACCGGAGGTGTAGATGACGTAGGCCAGATCGGTGGGGCCGGGCGCGGGCAGGCAGGGTTCGCGGACCGTTCCGGGGGCGGCCTGGGTGTCCGTACTCCCGGTCCCGAAGGTCCCGGACGGCCCGGAGGATCCGGAAGCGGTCGGGGTTTCGGGGGCGAGGATGCGGACGCCGTCCGGCAGGCGTCGGGCCGAGTCTTCGTCGGCGATCACGAGGGTGGCGCCGGAGTCGCGGAGCATGTACTCCAGCCGGTCCTGCGGGTAGGACGGGTCGAGCGGGACCCACGCCCCGCCCGCCCGCATGACGGCGAGCACGGCGACGGCCAGGTCGGGGCCGCGGCCGACACTGATGCCGACCAGGTTCTTCATGGGCCGGGGCTGCACGGAGCCCGTCTGCGTGGACCCCGCCTGGGCGGGAACCGTCAGCGTGGACCCCGTCCGGGTGGGCGCCGTCTCCCGGCCGACGCCCGCGGCGGTCAGCCGGTGGGCCAGCGCGGCCGAGCGGCGTTCCAGGGCGGAGTAGGTCAGGACGCCGCCGGACCACAGGAGGGCCGGCGCGTCGGGGGTGCGCGCGGCGTGGTCGAGGAACGCCTCGTAGAGCAGGGGAGCCTTCATCGTGTCGTACCTCGTTCGCTGTCCGCGGGACTGGTGGCGTGGGCGGTGTCCGCGAGGAGGTGCTGCACCTCGTCGTCGGACAGGGTTTCGATCTCGGCGAGGATCAGGTCGTGCAGGTGTGCCGCCGTGGCCGCCACGGTCGGGTGTTCGAAGATCGCGCTGAGCGGCAGGTGGATGCCGAACGACCGCCGCATCCGGTTGACGGCACGGGTGGCGAGCAGGGAGTGGCCGCCGAAGGAGAAGAAGTCGTCCAGGACGCCGATGCGGGGCAGGCCCAGCACGTCGGCCCAGATGTCGGCGACGGCCTGCTCGGTCCCGTCGCGCGGGGCGAGGTGTTCGCTCTCCTGGTGGTCGCCCGGGTCGGGTTCGGGCAGGTTCGCGGGGCTGAGCTTGCCGCTGGCCGAGCGGGGCAGGGCGGGCAGGACGGTGACGGTCGCGGGCACCGCGTATCCGGCCAGCCGGGAGGACAGGTGTGCGCGTACGTCACGGGCGGTGGCCGTTTCGTCAAGGAGCGCGACGTAGGCGGCCAGCCGCAGGTCGCCGCAGGGGCCGCCGCGGGTGACGACCGCGGCGTCGGTCACGGCGGGGTGCTCGCGGAGCACGGCCTCGATCTCCCCCAGCTCGACGCGCACGCCGCGCACCTTCACCTGCCGGTCCATGCGCTCCAGGTACGCGAAGGTGCCGTCGGGGCGCATCCGGCCGCGGTCGCCGGTGCGGTAGAGGCGTTCGCCCGGCCGGTAGGGGTGCGGTACGAAGGCGGCGGCGGTCTTCGCGGTGTCGCCCAGGTAGCCGCGGGCCAGTCCGGTTCCGGCGATGCACAGCTCGCCGGGGACGCCGGGCGGCAGGGGGGCGAGGCGGTGGTCCAGGACCAGGACCTCGTTGTTGTCCATGGGCCGGCCGAGGCTGACCGCGCCGGTGCCCTCGGTGTCGTGGGGGCCGCAGGTGTGGAAGGTGGAGTCGATGGACACCTCGGTGGCGCCCCAGGTGTTGTCCAGGCTGACCGCGTCGCCGAACGCCTCGCGGAACCGGCGTACCAGAGCGGGACGCAGGGCCTCGCCGCTGGACAGGACGGAGCGCAGGTTGCGGCGCAGGGCGGTGATGTCGTCGGCGGTCAGTTCTTCCAGGAACAGGTCCAGGACGCTGGGTACGAACTGCACGTGGACGGCACGGTGGTGGATCGCGGCGTCGACGAGGGCCCGCGGGTCGCGGTGCAGGCCGGGCGGCAGCAGCGCGACGGTGCCGCCGGTCATGAGCGGCCAGAGGATTTCCACGGCCGCGTCGTCGAAGGGCAGGGTCGTCTTGTGCAGGACCGTCTCGCCCGCTCGCAGGTGGTGCCGGCGCTGCATCCAGGCCATGCGGTTGACCCAGCCGCCGTGGGTGCAGGCCACGCCCTTGGGCCGGCCGGTGGAGCCGGAGGTGTAGTACACCGCGCAGAGGTGGTCGGGGTGGACGCGCACCGTGGGGGGATCCGCCTGCGCCAGCGGGTCGACCGTGAGGGGCAGGGCGCCCGCCCCGGTGACGAGGTCGGCGTGTTCGGGGGCGGTCAGGCAGACACCGGCGCGGGCGTCGGTGAGGAGGGTGGTGATCCGGGAGGCGGGGGTGGAGGGCTCGATGGGCAGGTAGGCCCCGCCCGCCTTGAGAATGCCGAGCAGCCCGACGACCATCGGGACCGACCGGTCGATCAGCAGGCCCACCGGTACGTCCGGTTCGACGCCGTGCGCGATCAGTTGGTGGGCGGTCGCGTTGGCCGCCGCCTCCAGTTGCGCGTAGGTGAGTGTGGTGC
>NZ_JBSGZD010000069.1:0-30959 GCF_053610825.1 Streptomyces sp. NPDC054863
CCCACGACGTACGCACGTCGTGGGGGCCGCCCCGGGTTCCTGTGGTCCCGGTGGGCTATTCGGCCTTGATGGCGGAGAGCATGTTCAGCTTCGCCGCGCTGCGGGCCGGCCACATGGCGGCCAGTACGCCGACCACGCCGGCCAGCACCAGGAAGATGCCGATGCGGTCCCACGGGATGATCAGCGAGTAGCCGACGACCTGGTCCTTGATGGTCTGGCCGATGGCCCAGGCCAGGAACGTACCGAGGACCACACCGACCACCGCGCCGAACACCGAGATCACCACGGCCTCCAGACGGATCATGGTCTTGACCCTGCCGCGCGCCAGGCCGATCGCCCGCAGCATGCCGATCTCCTGCTGGCGCTCGAAGACCGACATCGCGAGGGTGTTGACGACACCGAGCACGGCGATGACCAGGGCCATGGCGAGCAGGCCGTACATGATGTTGAGCATCTGGTTGACGACGCCGCCGAACTCGTTGCGGATGTCGTTGCTGTCCATCATGACGATCGCCGGGTTCTTGCCGAGCGAGTCGACCAGGGACTGCTCGTTGGCCGCGTTCGCGCCGCCGTCCATGGTCACGTACGCCGAGTAGATGAGCGGCTTCTGAGTGTGCTGCGCCAGGGTCTTGGCATCGATCATGATGCCGCTCAGGAACTCGTTGCGGCCGTAGATGCCGTTGACGGTGAGCTTGGTCTTCTTGCCGTCCTCGAAGGCCATGTCCAGGGTCTGGCCGACCCGGTAGCCCTCGCTCGCTGCGGTCTTCTCGTCGACCGCGATCCCGCCGCGGGCCAGGCCGCCCAGCGATCCCTCGACGACGGAGAGGTTCAGTACCTTCTCGACGTCGCCCGGGGTGACGCCCACCGCGTTCTGGAAGGAGTCGCCGGGGCCCTTGAGGGAGCCGAACTGCTGCGGCGACGAGGCGGTGACGCCCTTGGCCTTGGCGATCGTCTCGATGACGGACCTGTCCAGGGAGGAGTGGTTGGCCATCGAGACCATGTAGTCGGCCTTGACCACTGCCGTGGTCTGGTTGTCGATGGCCCGGCCCATGGTCACGCCGAGCACGGTCAGACCGGTGACCAGGGTGAGGCCGATGGCCAGGGCGGACGCGGTGGCGCCGGTGCGGCGCGGGTTGCGGACCGAGTTCAGCCCGGCCAGCTTGCCGGAGACCTTGAACACGCGGTGCAGCAGCGGGCGCACCAGGGCGATCACCGGCCGCGACAGCAGCGGGATCAGGATGATGATGCCGATCAGGGCCAGGAACGCGCCGCCCCCGATGAGGATCCGGCCCGTCTCCTTGCCCATGGCCGCGCCGGCGACGACGGTGGCCGCACCGATGCCGGTGACGACGGCGCCGAGGACGTTCCGTACGACCAGGGACTTCATGGACGGGGTGGCGTGCACGCTGCTCATCGCGGCGACCGGCGGGATCTTCGCGGCCCGGCGGGCGGGCAGCCAGGCGGCGAACATCGTGATCAGCACGCCGACGGTCAGCGAGGCGACCACCGGGGTCACGCCGACGACCAGCGGGCCGTCCGGGAGCTGGGCGCCCATGGCGTCCATCACCGGGCTCAGACCCGCTGCCAGGCCCAGGCCGAGGGCGAAACCGATCACCGAGGCGATCAGGCCGACGAGGCCGGCCTCGGCCAGGATCGAGCGGGTGATCTGCTTGCGCGAGGCACCGACGGCGCGCATCAGCGCGAGTTCCTTGGTGCGCTGGGCGACCAGCATGGTGAAGGTGTTGGAGATCAGGAAGACCCCGACGAACAGCGCGATCCCGGCGAAGCCCAGCAGCACCTGGGTGAGGGTCTTCGTCGACTCCGAGACCATCCGCTCCTCTTCTGCGGCGAGCTGCCGGCCCGTCTGCACCTCGGCGTCCTTGGACACCAGCGGCGCGATCGCGTCCCGCAGCGCGCTCTGGTCGGTGCCGGGCCTGCCGGTCACGGTGACCGAGGAGTAGTGGCCGGGCTTGAGGAAGAGCTCCTGCGCGGTCCTGTTGTCGAACAGCACCAGGCTGCCGCCGGAGTTGACGTCACCCTGGTCGGAGGTGAAGACACCGCTGAGGGTGTACTCCTTCACCGGACGGTTGGTGGCGATGCGGACCTTGTCGCCGACCTTGTACCCGCCCTTGTCGGCGGTCGCCTTGTCGAGGGCGATCTCACCGGAGTTCGCCGGGCCGTGGCCGCCGGTGAAGCGGTAGCGCCAGTCCTGGCCGTCCTTGCCGGGGAAGAAGTTGCCACCCTTGTTGGACCAGCCCTGGGCGATGAGCTTGCCGTCGCGGTCGGCCGCTCCCGCGAAGCCGTGAACCACGCCGGTGGCCGCGTCCGCGCCGGGCACGGCGGCGATCCTGGCGAGCTGGGCCTGGCTGACGCCCGGCCGCTGTTCGGCGGCGTCGGCAGGGGTGCCGTAGTCGGTGATGCCGACGGCCACGTTGTCGAGCCCCTTGCTCAACTGCTGGCGGTAGGCGTTGTGGAGGCTGTCGCTGAAGATCAGGGTGCCGGAGACGAAGGCGACGCCGAGCATGACGGCGAGCACGGTCATCAGCAGCCTGGCCTTGTGCGCGAGCACATTGCGCAGGGCGGTGCGGAACATGGATGTACGTCCTGGAGGAAGAGAGGTCGGTGGGCGGAGGGCCGGAGCGCTGGTCAGCTCGTACGGCCCTTGGTGTCGAAGTCCTTCATCCGGTCGAGGACACCGTCCGCGGTGGGGTGCAGCATCTCGTCGACGATCCGCCCGTCGGCCAGGAAGATCACCCGGTCCGCGTAGGAGGCGGCCACCGGGTCGTGCGTCACCATGACGACTGTCTGCCCCAGCTCGCGCACCGAATTGCGGAGGAAGCCCAGCACCTCCGCGCCGGAGCGGGAGTCCAGGTTTCCGGTCGGCTCGTCGCCGAACATGATCTCCGGCCTGCTCGCCAGCGCACGCGCCACGGCCACCCGCTGCTGCTGTCCGCCGGACAGCTCCGACGGCCGGTGCTTCAGCCGGGCCGAGAGGCCGACCATCTCGATGACCTTGTCCAGCCACGCCTTGTCGGGCCTGCGGCCCGCGATGTCCATCGGCAGCGTGATGTTCTCCAGCGCGTTCAGCGTCGGCAGCAGGTTGAACGCCTGGAAGATGAATCCGATCTTGTCCCGCCGCAGCTGAGTGAGCTGCTTGTCCTTCAGCGTCCCGAGCTCGGTCTCGCCGATCCGTACGGAACCGGAGGAGAACGAGTCCAGCCCGGCCACACAGTGCATCAGCGTCGACTTGCCGGAGCCCGAGGGGCCCATGATCGCGGTGAACTCGCCCTGCCGGAAGTCGACCGTCACCCGGTCCAGCGCGACGACCTGGGTCTCACCGTGCCCGTAGACCTTGGACAGTTCGGTGGCACGGGCGGCCACCGCGGTGGCGCGGTGCATGGACTGCTGGGGGTACGTGGTCACGGTGGAGCTCCTGTCGGGACGTTTGGGGGGACGCTTCCCATCCTCACGTCGCTTTTACGTCCGCGAGTCCCTCCGCATGGCGGTTCCCGTGACAACCTCCAGACTGACCCCCGGCGGTCCCCGTCCTCCTTGAGTATGACGGCGACCCCGAGACCGGGAGCGGTCCCCGGGCCGCGCTCCGGGCCGCACCGGCGGGGCGACAGTCCTCGTCACCGACCCGGCCACAAGACGTCGAGTTTCCGTCAATCCCGTGCACGCTCAGACACGGGGCGCAACCGGCCCGTCTCGGCTCCGGCCCACGCCACACGACCTGACGGCTCCACTGACACTCCATCAAGCGTCCATAAAATAAGACAGCGTTGGGCCGATGCACGGCTGTCCGGAGGATCTCTGCGGATAGGCTCTGAGCCATTGTCGCGGCCTCGCGCCCTGCCCGGATGGTGGAATGCAGACACGGCGAGCTTAAACCTCGCTGCCCCTCGGGGGCGTACCGGTTCGAGTCCGGTTCCGGGCACGTTCGCGTCCAGCTCTGCTCCTCGCCGCGGCGCAGGGACCACCCCTCGCGTGCGGCAGGATCGGGGAAAGATCCTCCTCTGGTACAGGGGTGGTTTCTTTGCGCCCCCATTACCCTTGACAGCAAGGTCGCACACGGTGGCCATGGAGGAGTGAAATGAGGAGCAGCAACCCGGTCTTCTCGCGACGGGGGTTCAGCCGCGACAACGGCCGCGCGGGCTTCAACGCGCAGCAGCCGCAGGCCGGGGGCCCCGCCGTGGGTACCCAGGGCAACCCCTACGCCCAGGGCAATCCGTACGCCCAGGACGCGACGAACCCGTACGCGACCAATCCGTACGCCCAGCAGGACCAGTACGGCGCCCCGGTAGCACCGCCGCGCGGCAGCGTCATGACGATGGACGACGTCGTCACGCGCACGGCCATCACCCTCGGCCTCGTGGTCGCGGGCGCGACCGTCGCCTGGGTCACGCAGATGAGCCTCGGTCTGGCCATCGGCGCGGCCGTCATCGCGATGGTGCTCGGCCTGATCCAGTCGTTCAAGCAGAAGCCCGTCCCGGCGCTGATCCTGGCGTACGCGGCCTTCGAGGGCCTCTTCCTCGGCGCGATCAGCAACTACGTCAACACGTGGGTCGCACAGGGCGCCGCGATGCAGGCGGTACTGGGCACGATGGCGGTCTTCGTCACCATGCTCGTGCTCTACAAGACCCGGATCGTCCGGGTCACGGCCCGCTTCACGCGCTTCGTGATGATCGCCGCGATCAGCTTCATGGTGCTCACCGCCGTGAACCTGCTGTTCATGGTGTTCGGCGGCGGTGACGGCCTCGGCTTCCGCAGCGGCGGCCTGGGCATCATCTTCGGCGTCGTGGGCGTGCTGCTCGGTGCGTTCTTCCTCGCCATGGACTTCAAGCAGGTCGAGGACGGCATCGCGTACGGCGCCCCGCGCGAGGAGTCGTGGATGGCGGCCTTCGGCCTCACCATGACCCTGGTGTGGATCTACCTGGAGATGCTGCGTCTCGTCTCGATCCTGAGCGGCGACGACTAGCAGACCCGTTGCGCGGCTTCACGACCGCGCGGCACCGCAGCCTCGCTGCGTCGCAGAGAAGGGCCCGCAGACCGTACGGACGGTCTGCGGGCCCTTCCGCGTGCGTGAGGGGGGGACAGGGGTCGGAGGGTCAGAGGAACTTTCTGGCGGCGCGCCTCAGGTCGTACTCGTGGATGATCGCCTTGGCGTGGCCGTGGGCCAGGTTGTGCTCGCTGCGGAGCCAGCTCACCTTTTCCTCGAAGCGGAAGAGGGAGGGCCCGTCGTCGACGGTGCGCAGCCAGTCGGACACTTCACGACCGGTGCAGTGGGGGATTCGGGAGAGCAGGTTGCGATGGGTCTCTTCGGAGAAGACTTGGGACATCGGCGCCTCCGGAAGGCATTGCGCGGTGCTGGTCCTTCACGTCACCGTGCCTGAGTGTTGGCCTGTTGGCAACAGTCCCGGCCGGGCGCGTAGGGTCGCGATGTGCTGGATACGACACCCTTGCTGACCGCCGTGGAGCGGCTCGCCGACCGGCTGCGCTCCACCCCCGAGAGCAGGCTGCGCCAAGGCGCGGCAGCCGAAGGACTGGCGCTGGCCAGGGAATTCGCGCTGCGGGCGCAGCGCCTGGAGTTCCCCGGCCGGGAGCCGCTGCCGATGCCGGACGCGGGCCTGTTCGCCGTGGCCGATCAACTGGCGGTCGCGGGGCGCGATTTGGCACTGGTCGTGGGAACGGCCCCGTCCGGTGAATTGGACGAGGCCGTGGCGCTGGTGGAAGCGGCCGAGAAGCGGCTGTAGGGCCGCCTGAAAGGCCCTTGCGCGGGACGCGGGCCCCTTGGCCGGGTACGGGGCCTTATGCGGGGTACGAGGCGATGACGCGGTCCGCGAGGATGTAGACGTTCTCCTCGCCGCACGAGAACGTCAGCGCGTAGGCCCCGGAAATGCCGGAGCCGCCGAGCAGTACCGGGGGCCTCCCGTCCCGCAGCGACTGCGCGAGCAGTTCCGCCGTCTCGCGGTGGCCGGGGGTCATGCACAGCGTCGTACCGTCCACGAAGACGTACACGTCGAGGGTGCCGAGCGGGCCCGGCCGGATGTCCGCGAGCGGGGCGCGGGTGACGGCGAGCCCCTCCAGCCTGGCCATCGTCGCGTCGTGGTCGCCGCGGTCGGCGCCGGGGGAGGCCGCCGGCTGCGGCACGAAGGGCACGAAGTCGGGGTGCGAGGGGTGCCGGCGGCGGGCGGCGGCCAGCTCGGCGGAGTCGCCGGGCAGGTCGTCGTCCGCGTCGCTGTCGTCCTCGACAGAGGCATCGGCTTCGGCTTCGGCTTCGGTGGAGGCTTCGGCGTCCGTGAGGTCGCCGTTGCGGTGGCTTCCGGTGCGCTGTGCCTGCTGCGCGTCCTTCAGGGCCTGGGCCGCGTACTCGGCCTCGGCGGCCTCCTCCTCCTCGATGGAGAGGTAGAACTCCGACTCCTCGGCGCCGTAGGCACGCGTCGCCTCCAGGAGGGCCTCCAGCTCGCCCTCCTGCAGCCCGGTGAACTCGGCGGGCCTGGGCATGTAGTACGAGAGGGACTCCTGCTCGGCCGTGGTGAAACCGCCGAGCAGCGACGGGGCGTCCGCCGCGTCCCTGGCCTCCTGCGCCGCCCAGAACGCGCGCGCCTCGGCCAGCTCCCGCTCCCGCTCCTCGGCCAGGGCCTCGGTCACTGCGGCCCGTATCTCGGCGGCCGGAGTGACCGAGGTGCCGCTGCTGCGGGTCTGCTGGGGGAGCGCGGCGAGCGCCGCCCTGGCCTGCGACTGTGCCGCCTGCTCGCGGTCGGCCGCGCGGTCGGCGCGCAACGCGGCGACCTCCTCGCGGAGTTCACGGACGGTGCGCAGGGCGGCGGCGCCCACGGCCGCCGTGGCAGCGGTGGCGAGCAGCAGGGCAAGAGACATGGCGCTCACTGACGTACTCCTGAATTCATTGCGATCCCCTGGACGAACCCGGCCGACTTCCGAGGCGGACCCCGGCCGATATCGGTCCCCCGACCGATCCCCCGGACTTCCTACCTCAGCTTCCCGTGTGCGCTCGCTCGCCGGCAGTGCATTACGTCATGAATTGGACAGGTCTTTGGACCTGGTCTTTCGTCCGTAAACAGCCGTGACCTGCGTGAACGAGGTTCCCCCCGGGGACAGATCACATCCTGGGGGAGATTGGGTCACGACTGGGACGCGACACGATTGACGGGGCGCACGGGGGGCGCGCACCGGATGCGCTCAGATGATTGTGCGCTTCGAACGGGCGGCGCGCTCGGTGATCTCGGGGATTCGTGAGCTGTCCCACAGAAAGGGTGTACGGAGGGTGTGCCTCCGGTCGCAATGGGGCGTGTGCCTCCGGCCGTTGGAAGGGCCGGTGGAGGTCCGTGGGAGGGCCGGAGGCACACCTTGCTGTCAGCTGAGGCGCTCGATGACCATGGCCATGCCCTGGCCGCCGCCGACGCACATCGTCTCCAGGCCGAACTGCTTGTCGTGGAACTGGAGGCTGTTGATGAGGGTGGTGGTGATGCGGGCGCCGGTCATGCCGAAGGGGTGGCCGACGGCGATGGCGCCGCCGTTGACGTTGACCTTGTCGAGGTCCAGGCCGAGGTCCTGGTACGAGGGGATCACCTGGGCGGCGAACGCCTCGTTGATCTCGGCCAGGTCGATGTCGCCGACGCTCAGCCCGGCGCGCTTCAGCGCCTGCCTGCTGGCCTCGACCGGCCCGTAGCCCATGATCTCGGGCGAGAGGCCGGAGACACCGGTGGAGACGATGCGGGCGAGCGGCGTCAGGCCGAGCTCGCGCGCCTTGGTGTCGGACATGATCACGAGGGCGGCGGCGCCGTCGTTGAGCGGGCAGCAGTTGCCGGCGGTGACGAGGCCGTCGGGGCGGAAGACGGGCTTGAGGCCCGAGACGCCTTCGAGGGTGACGCCTGCGCGCGGGCCGTCGTCCTGGCTGACGACCGTGCCGTCGGGGGTGGTGACCGGGGTGATCTCCCGCTCCCAGAAGCCGTTCTTGATGGCCTGCTCGGCGAGGTTCTGCGAGCGGACGCCGAAGGCGTCCATGTCGGCGCGGGTCACGCCCTTGAGCCGGGCCAGGTTCTCGGCGGTCTGCCCCATCGAGATGTACGCATCCGGTACGAGGCCGTCCTCGCGGGGGTCGCGCCAGTCGTCGCCGCCCTGCTCGGCGCGGGCGGCGGTACGGGCCTCGGCGTCCGCGAACAGCGGGTTGTGCGTGTCCGGGAGCGAGTCCGAGTTCCCCTTCGCGAAGCGCGACACCATCTCGACACCGGCGGAGACGAACACGTCCCCCTCGCCGGCCTTGATGGCGTGCAGGGCCATGCGGGAGGTCTGGAGGGAGGAGGAGCAGTAGCGGGTGACCGTACAGCCGGGGAGGTGGTCCATCCCCATCTGCACGGCGACGATGCGGCCGAGGTTGTTGCCCTGCTCGCCGCCGGGGAGGCCGCAGCCGAGCATCAGGTCGTCGATGTCGCGCGGGTCGAGCTCGGGGACCTTGGCGAGGGCGCTCTGGATGATGGTCGCGGTGAGGTCGTCGGCGCGGAGGTCCTTGAGCGAGCCCTTGAAGGCGCGGCCGATGGGGGAGCGGGCGGTGGAGACGATCACGGCTTCGGGCATCGGGACTCCTGGAGGTGCGGGGTGGGTGCGGGTGAAGTGGCCGGTCCTCCTTCGAAGTTACCGGCACGTACCGGGAGTGGTCACCGGGTGGGTGGTGTGACGCGGACCGCACTTCTAAGCGGTTGCTCAGGCAGGCGGCGGGGTGACCCCGCTGCCCAAGAGGGCCGGGGGGCCGGGGGCAGGCATTGAGGGGCGCGGGGAACTGCGCGATCTGCCACGACGCACCCGCACGACGACCACCGGCCCCGGGGGCCCCGCTGCCCAAGGCGGCGAGGAGGGCAGGGGCCCACCCCTACCCCCGCGCACCGGTCGTCGAGGGCGACGCGGGGTCCGGTGCCGCCGGGATCCTGCGGCGGCGCCGGTGCTTCAGGAGGGCCCAGGGCGCGCGTGCCCCGGTGACCTCCGTCCCCGCCTCCGACGCGGCCTTCGTCGCCGCCCTGGCGACCGGCAGCATGCCCTCGTCGCGGGAGCCGTCCAGCCGGTCGGATTCCGGCCAAAGACCGAGTGCCGCGCACAGTGTGGGGAGTACCGCCATGGCCGCGGTGGAGTACCCCTCCGCCGAGGGGTGGTAGTTGTCGGGGCCGAAGAGCTCGCGCGGGTTCGCCGCGAATTCCGGCCCGAGGAGGTCGCCGAGCGACACCGTCCGCCCGCCCTGTTCGACGACTCCGATCGTCTGCGCCGCCGCCAGCTGCCGCGAGACCCTGCGGGCCAGCCACCGCAGCGGCTGGTACACCGGCTCGATCGTGCCCAGGTCGGGGCAGGTCCCGACGATGACCTCCGCGCCGGCCGTGCGCAGCCTCCGTACCGCCGAAGCCAGATGGCGTACCGACTGGGTCGGGGGCATCCGGTGCGTCACGTCGTTCGCGCCGATCATGATCACGCACACGTCCGGGGGCTGCACCGGGTCCCGGACGAGCAGGGACACCTGGCGCTCCAGGTCGTCGGACATGGCGCCGGGAAGCGCCACGTTGCGCAGTTCCACCGGCCGCTCCGCGACCGCCGCCAGGCCCGAGGCCAGGAGTGCGCCCGGGGTGTGCCCGGCCCGCCGTACGCCCTGGCCGGCCGCCGTGGAGTCGCCGAGCACCCCCAGCCGCAGCGGCGGCAGGCCGGTCCGGCCCGTGAAGGCCGTGCCGTACAGGCCGTCCGCCGGTGGGGCGATCGGCGCGACCGAGCCGCCCACCGCCCGTTTCGCCAGCTGTACCTCCGCGAGCACCAGTCCCACCGTCGCGGCCCCGATCAGCCCGATGCCGCCGCCGCCGTACGCCGCGCCCGCGGCGATTCGCCGTGCCACCCTCGCCCTCGACACAGTCGCAGCCACCTCCTCGAAGAGCCATCCGCACGAACGTCCGTGCGCCTGTCGGTCCGTACACCTGCTAACTGCCCGGTAACAGGTGCTGCTCAATCTCCGCCAATGGTGATTACGGGAGGTGGAGCATCGGTCTACTCTGGGCCGCACCATCACGGAGACCCCGGAGAAGACGTGCAATTTCACGACTCGATGATCAGCCTCGTAGGCAACACCCCGCTGGTGAAGCTGAACCGAGTGACCGCAGGCATTCAGGCGACCGTTCTGGCTAAGGTCGAATACTTCAACCCGGGCGGATCCGTGAAGGACCGGATCGCCGTCCGCATGATCGAGGCCGCCGAGGAGAGCGGTGCGCTGCAGCCCGGCGGCACCATCGTCGAGCCGACTTCCGGCAACACCGGCGTCGGCCTGGCGATCGTGGCCCAGCAGAAGGGCTACAAGTGCATCTTCGTCTGCCCGGACAAGGTGTCGCTCGACAAGATCAATGTGCTGCGGGCGTACGGCGCGGAGGTCGTGGTCTGCCCCACGGCCGTCGACCCCGAGCACCCGGACTCGTACTACAACGTCTCGGACCGCCTCGTCCGTGAGACGCCCGGTGCCTGGAAGCCCGACCAGTACAGCAACCCCAACAACCCGCGCTCGCACTACGAGACGACCGGACCCGAGCTCTGGGAGCAGACGGACGGGAAGATCACCCACTTCGTGGCGGGCGTCGGCACCGGCGGCACGATCTCCGGCACCGGCCGGTACCTCAAGGAGGCCAGCGGCGGGAAGGTCACCGTCGTCGGCGCGGACCCGGAGGGGTCCGTGTACTCCGGCGGCTCGGGGCGCCCGTACCTCGTCGAGGGCGTCGGCGAGGACTTCTGGCCGACGGCGTACGACAAGAACATCACGGACGAGATCGTCGCGGTGTCCGACAAGGACTCCTTCCAGATGACGCGCCGCCTCGCCAAGGAGGAGGGGCTGCTGGTCGGCGGCTCCTGCGGCATGGCGGTCGTGGGCGCGCTGCGGGTGGCGGAGCGGCTCGGTCCCGACGACGTGGTCGTCGTCCTGCTGCCGGACAGCGGGCGCGGCTACATGAGCAAGATCTTCAGCGACGAGTGGATGGCCGACTACGGCTTCCTGGAGGACTCCGGTCCCTCGGCGCAGGTCGGCGACGTCCTCCAGTACAAGGAGGGCGGGGCCATGCCGCACCTGGTGCACATGCACCCGGAGGAGACCGTCGGCGAGGCCATCGAGGTGCTCCGCGAGTACGGCGTCTCGCAGATGCCGATCGTGAAGCCGGGCGCGGGCCACCCGGACGTGATGGCCGCCGAGGTCATCGGTTCGGTCGTCGAACGGGAGCTGCTGGACGCCCTGTTCGCCCAGCGGGCCTCGCTCGGCGACCCGCTGGAGAAGCACATGTCGGCCCCGCTGCCGCAGGTCGGCTCCGGTGAGCCGGTCGAGGACCTGATGAGCGTCCTCGGCGGCAAGGGCGGTGCGGACGCGGCGATCGTGCTGGTCGAGGGCAAGCCGACCGGCG
The DNA here is from genome assembly GCF_053610825.1 of Streptomyces sp. NPDC054863. Taxonomy (NCBI): domain Bacteria; kingdom Bacillati; phylum Actinomycetota; class Actinomycetes; order Kitasatosporales; family Streptomycetaceae; genus Streptomyces; species Streptomyces sp. NPDC054863. The sequence goes on from NZ_JBSGZD010000069.1 coordinate 11,424, forward strand.
TGGTGAGCCGGCAGGACCTGCTCGCGTTCCTCGCGAAGGGCTGACGCGCCGCCGCTCTCCGAGCGGGTGTACGGGCGGGTGTTGCGTGCGGGACTTCGCGCAAACGGTACGAGCGCGTCATGCGGTCGCAGCACCCGCTTAACACGGCGCGGGCACAGTGGTGGTTGTCGGCGTCACGGACAACCGGAGCGGCTCCCGGGCCTCCGCGGACGTCAGGACACGGGTCACCGGCCCTGACCCGGACCGTGTCCGCGCGTGGGGACCGTCGTCGTCCCGCCCCCCGGGCAGCCGGGGGTGCGGCGGTCCCCGCGTCAGACTTTCCGGCGCCGGACTTGCCGGGTACCGGGTTTCAGGCGCCGCCGGCTTCAGGGCTTCAGGGCTTCGGGGCGTCAGTCCTCCCAGTCGGAGGACCCCTCCCGTCGCCCGCGCCCCGGAGAATCACCGAGCGGCCAACTCCGCGAAGAATGAACGGCGTTGACGCCGAAGATGCCCAGCCAGCAGACCACCAGGCCGATCAGCCCGGCATTCACCACCGCGATCGCGGACAGCGGGATCGCCAGTATGAGCGAGATGATCGCGAGCCCGAAGCGCTCGCCGAAGCCGCCGTCCCCCGACGACGGCCGCGCGGGCCGGGACGCGCCCCGTGCGACGACCATCTGCTGCTCGGCCAGCTGGCGGCGCACCCGCCGGTCGACCGTGGTGTCGAGGCGCTGCTCGACCTTCTCCAGGAACGATTCGACCAGGGCCGCCTCGTAGTCCGCCCCGAGTTCCCTCCGGGCGTTGACGGTGGCGTCCAGGTCATTCTTCAGCTCGGCATCGTGAGCACGGCCTGTTGCGTCCATGCTTCGAAACTACGGATTCCGGGCGGCGACGGCAGTGGGGCTATCCCCCGATTTCTCCTGCGGTTCACCCCCGGGGATGTGTGCGGTGTTCCGCCGGGCCAGGAAGAAGTACAGCACCGCGGGGACGAGGAGCCCGATGATCCAGGAGATGTCCGCGCCGCCCAGCGGGGCGACCAGCGGGCCCGTGTAGAAGTGCGTCACCAGGAAGGGCAGCTGGGCGAGGATGCCCACGCCGTAGACGGTGATCGCGTCCCAGCGCCAGGCGCCGTACCTGCCGTGCGGGTCGGAGAGGGCCGGGAGGTCGTACCGCTCGCGGGAGATCAGATAGTAGTCGACCAGGTTGATCGCCGACCACGGGGTGAAGAAGGTCAGCAGGAACAGCAGGAAGTCCTTGAACGAGGTCAGGAAGCTGTCCTTGCCGAGGAGGGCGACCGCCGTCCCGGCGACCATGATGCCCGCGATGTACACGGACCTGGCGCGCGGCGAGAGCTCCCGCTGCCCCCGGAACCCGCTGATGCTCGTCACCATCGACATGAAGCCGCCGTACGTGTTGAGCACGTTGATGGTCAGCTTGCCCAGTGCGATCACGAAGTACAGGAACGAGGCGATCAGGCCGGCCCCGCCGAGCCCGACGACGTACGCCACCTGGCTCTTCATGAACGCCCCGCCGGACGTCGCCGCCACCAGCACGCCGAAGGTCATCGACCACTGCGAGCCGATGCCCGAGCCCGCCAGCGTCCACCAGAAGGTGGCCTTGCCGGACGTCGAGCGCGGCAGATAGCGCGAGTAGTCCGCGACGTACGGGCCGAAGGCGAGCTGCCAGGAGGCGGACAGGGAGACGGCCAGCAGGAACATCGGCAGGTCGAAGCCCGCGTCCGTGCGCAGGACCGCGCCCAGGTCGATGCTGTCCAGCAGACGGACGCCCAGATAGACGAAGGCCAGGGCGCAGACGACGCTGGCGACCCGGCCCAGCGCGTGGATGACCTTGTAGCCGACGGCCGCCATGACCGCGGTCACCGCGGCGAAGACGATGATGCCGGTGGTGTGGCCGAGACGGGTGAGCTCGCCGACCGCCTGGCCCGCCAGGACGCTGCCGCTCGCGAAGAAGCCGACGTACATGAGGATGACCAGGACGAGCGGGACGACTGCCCCCTTGACGCCGAACTGCGCGCGGGACTGGATCATTTGGGGCAGCCCGAGCTTCGGGCCCTGCGCCGAGTGCAGCGCCATGACGGCGCCGCCGAGCAGGTTGCCCAGGAGGAGGCCGATGATCGACCAGAGCGGGCCGCCGCCGAAGACGACGGCGAGGGCGCCGGTGACGACGGCGGTGATCTGGAGGTTCGCGCCCAGCCAGAGAGTGAACTGGGAGAAGGCCCTGCCGTGCCGCTCGGAGTCGGGGACGACGTCGATCGAGCGCCGCTCGACCAGGGAGTCCTTGGGCGCGGGGACCTTCGCGGATTCCGGCATGTGTGTGTCCCTCCCACGCGGTCTGTATATGGTCATGCAGGGTTCTGCGTGGCTGAATAGATGTCAATGGTTGGGCTTGGATTCCCGCATCGTGGATGTACGGAGCAGGGATGTACGGAGCGTGGATGTGCGGCGAGAGAGACAGGAGGCGACGGGATGAGCGACAGCGGTAGCCCTGCGGCGCGGCTTCAGCAGCTTTTCGAGGGGCGGCGGCTCACCCCGACCCAGCGGCGGATCGCGCACAGCATGGTGCGGCGGGCGGCCGAGGTGCCGTTCCTGTCGAGCGTGGAGCTGGCGGAGCTGGCCGGGGTCAGCCAGCCGTCGGTGACCCGGTTCGCGGTCGCGCTGGGCTTCGACGGGTATCCGGCGCTGCGCAAGCACCTGCGGGAGGTCGCGCCGGGCTCCTCCGACGGGCCGGACGCGGCGGCTTCGTACAACGAGTACCAGCAGGCGGTGCAGGCCGAGATCGAGAATCTGCGGCATCTCGCGGACCTGCTCGCCGACCCGGCGCCGGTCGAGCGGGCGGGGCAGCTCCTCGCCGCCTCACGGGTGTTGCCGGTGCTCGGGCTGCGTGCCGCGTCCTCGCAGGCGCGCGGTTTCGCGTACTTCGCGGCGAAGGTGCACCCGGACGTCCGGCTGCTCGACGAGGGCGGGACGATGCTCGCCGACCGGATCGACGCGGCCCGGCGGGCGGGCGCGGACGTCCTGCTGTGCTTCGCGCTGCCGCGCCATCCGCGCGAGGTGGTGGAGGCGCTGGCGTACGCGCGTGAGCAGGGGCTGACCGTGGTCACGGTCGCCGACTCGGCCTTCGCGCCGGTCGCGCGCCACAGCGACCTGCTGATTCCGGCGGCGGTCGGCACGGGGCTCGCCTTCGACACGGCGTGCGCGCCGATGCTGCTGGGGCGGGTGCTCCTGGAGGCGATGTGCGACGGGCTGCCGCAGGCACAGGCGCGGCTGGAGGAGTTCGACGTACGGGCGGCGGCGCGCGGGCTCTTCGTGGAGTAGCGCGCCTGCGCTCCGTGGATCGCGGGAGGGTGGCGGGGGTGCGGGGGCCGGATTCCCGCACCCCCGCCGGGGTGGCTGCTCAGACCTCCAACTCGGCCTCGATCTTCCTGAGTTGGTGACGGGCCATCGCCAGGTTCGCGCGGCCCTTGTCGAGCGCCAGGTAGAGGAAGAGCCCACTGGTGCCGCGGCTCGTGAGCAGTCGGATCAGGTGGTACTGGGTGCCGAGGGTGATGAGGATGTCCTCGATCTCGTCGTTGAGCCCGAGGTGCTCCATGGTGCGGACCTTGGCGCGCACCACGTCGGTGTTCCCGGCGGCGGCGACCGCGAGGTCGAGCTCCTTGCTGCCGCCCGCGGTGCCCAGGGCCATGCCGCTGGTGTAGTCGACGAGGGCGACGCCGATGGTGCCCTCGATGGTGGTCATTGCTTCCTTGAGGGCGGCTTCGGTGTTGGCCATGAGCGGTCACTTCCTTCGTGTGGGTTCAGCCGATGGGTTCGGTCGCGCTGTTCGTGCGGTGCGTACTGTCGACGAGGTCGCCGATGCGGGCTCCGGCCCGGCGGGCTTCGAGGTGCAGCCGGCCCACGTTGATCCGGGGCTCGGCGAGGAGGGTGAGGACGGCCGAGGCTCCGGCGGCGTACGTCGCGACGTACCCCTCCTCGCCCCGTACGAGCAGTTCCCGGAAGTCACCCCTGCCGGTGGCGTCCGCCAGCCGCAGCGAGACGCCGAGTGCGGCGGCGGTGAGCGCGGCGACGCCCTCGGCCTCGACGACGCCGGAGGCGTCCTCGGCGATCACCAGGCCGTCCACACTGGCGGCGACGGCGCCGGTCAGCTGGGGGAGCCTGGTCCTCAGCCGCCGCAGTTCCTCCAGGACCCGAGCCAGGGTCTCGGGGTCCGGCGGCCTCGGCATCGGCATCCGCCCCTCCGTGCGCCTGTCCGTCCGTACGGTCCGGGTGCGCAGTGCGCGCCTCACAGTGCCTCCAGGGCTTCGCGGAGCCGGCGCAGCAGCGCGACGTCCGGGTCCTCCTTCATGTCGGCCACCCACTGCGGTACGGCCGCGAGGGCCGGCCGGGGTGGCTCGCGGGGCGTCGCCACCGCTCCGGCCGCAGCCAGCCGCCGCACGTCCACCAGGGTGTGGAACGCGGGCCGTCCGAGCGCCCGCGCGATGTCGGCGGGCGTCCGCGCCCCGTCGGCGAGGTCGAGCACGTCCTGCTGGCGGCGCGTGACCTGCACGTCCAACTGGTCCGTGACCACAGGTGAGTTGTCGATCTCCGGGTAGGGCCACAGGGTGTCGAGCAACTCCCTGCGGCGCAGGCACTCGCGGGCCACGGTCCGCGCGGAGACCGGTCGTACCGGGCCCATCCAGTGCGCGACCCCGTGCCGGAACCGGGTCGGCCCGCTGCCGGGGGCCAGTGCGAAGTACGCGGCGTCGAACAGGGCTCCCAGATGGGCGAGTTCGAGCTCGCCGCCCGCGATCCGCCCGCTGTCCACCAGGAACCGCCCGACCCGCCCGGCGGGCCCCGCCCGGTCGAACGCCTCCTGCCAGCCCTCCCGCGGCAGCCGCCCGTGCAGCAGTACGTCGAGGCCGGGAGCGGCCGGGCTCTCCGCGTGCACGACCTCGCCCTCGGCGAGGTAGAGGGTGCCGTGGTCGCGCAGCAGCGCACCCGTCGCCCGCTCGTCGGCGAGCCGAACGAGCATGGGGGAGAGGGATGTGGGTGCGGCCGGGCTGAGCGTCGGCGCGGTCACCCCAGCACCAGCCGCTCGGCGAGGGCGGCGAGCCGCAGCCGGGCGAGGGCGAGGTTGCCCTGCTCGCGGTCGAGCCACAGGTGGAGGAAGACGCTGCTGTCGAAGGAGGTCTCCACGTACCGCAGCAGGTGGTAGTCGGTACGGGTGGTGATGATGACGTCCTCGACGGGGAGGCCCTTGCGGCCCCTGCGGTCCGCGCCGCCCACTCCGCCCGCGCCGCCCACTCCGCCCGCGCCGCCCACTCCGCCCGCGCCGCCCACTCCGTGCTCGGCGTCCACTCCGCGCTCGCCGTCCGCGCCGTGCTCCGGGGCGAAGGTGCCGTGCTCGGCGGCCATCCGGGCCAGCTCGGCGGACTCGGCGGCGGCGGTCTCGGCGTCGCCGCCGGGCGCACGGCCGGCCGTACCGAGGGCGAGCCCGCTGGTCCAGTCGACGACGGCGGCCCCGCGAGCGCCGGGCAACTCCATCGCTTCGACCAGGCACGCGTCGATTCCGGACACGCAGAAACTCCCCTCCCCCGGATCCCCGCCGGGCTTGCGCGAACGGCCCCGACACTACGCAACCAGGGTGCTACGGAGGGGAGTTATGGCATATTCCAGCGGAACGGTCCACTCGGGGCTAGCCTGTCGCCGCGCGGGGGCCCGGCGCGGTTCCGCGGGACGTCGAACGGCGCCCTCGGGTCGCCGACGCGCCCTCCGGCCGAGATCGACCGATCCCCCCCGGCCCTTCGGCCTCTGCCGCGGCGGCCGGCCGGTTCGGCCAGGCATCCCCGTCCTCTCCTCGGCAGCCGGAACGTGGGCCTTCCAGGGTGTTGACTAGTTCTATTCAGATCGCCAGGATGTGAATAACAACATCATGCCCGCGACCAGGAGGCACCCATGTCAGGACCCCGACCCGTACGAGCCCCGCGCGGTACGGAGCTCAGCGCCCTGGGATGGCAGCAGGAAGCCGCCCTGCGCATGCTGCAGAACAATCTCGACCCCGAGGTCGCCGAGCACCCCGACAAGCTCGTCGTCTACGGCGGCACCGGCAAGGCCGCCCGCGACTGGCGCTCCTTCGACGCCATGGTGCGCACGCTGAAGACCCTCAAGCAGGACGAGACGATGCTCGTCCAGTCCGGCCGCCCGGTCGGCGTCATGCAGACCCACGAGTGGGCCCCGCGCGTCCTCATCGCCAACTCCAACCTGGTCGGCGACTGGGCGAACTGGGAGGAGTTCCGGCGCCTTGAGGCCCTCGGCCTCACCATGTACGGCCAGATGACGGCCGGCTCCTGGATCTACATCGGCACCCAGGGCATCCTCCAGGGCACCTACGAGACCTTCGCCGCGGTCGCCGCCAAGCGCTTCAACAACACCCTCGCCGGGACCATCACCCTCACCGCGGGCCTCGGCGGCATGGGCGGCGCCCAGCCCCTCGCCGTGACGATGAACGACGGCGTCGCGATCTGTATCGACGTCGACCCGCGCGCCATCGAGCGCCGCATCGAGCACAAGTACCTGGACGTACGCGCCAACTCCCTGGAGCACGCCCTCCAACTGGCCGTCGAGGCCCGCGACGCCCGCAAGCCCCTCTCGATCGGCCTCCTCGGCAACGCCGCCGAGCTCCTGCCGCGCATGCTCGCCGAGGGCGCGCCCATCGACATCGTGACGGACCAGACCTCCGCCCACGACCCGCTCGCCTACCTCCCCCTCGGCATCGAGTTCGACGAGATGGCCTCGTACGCGGCCGAGAAGCCCGCCGACTTCACCCAGCGGGCCCGCGAGTCGATGGCCAAGCACGTCGAGGCCATGGTCGGCTTCATGGACGCGGGCGCCGAGGTCTTCGACTACGGCAACTCCATCCGCGGCGAGGCCCAACTCGCGGGCTACTCCCGGTCGTTCGACTTCCCGGGCTTCGTCCCCGCCTACATCCGTCCGCTCTTCTGCGAGGGCAGGGGCCCGTTCCGCTGGGCAGCCCTCTCCGGCGAGGCGTCCGACATCCACAAGACGGACCGCGAGCTGCTGAAGCTCTTCCCGGAGAACGAATCGCTGCACCGCTGGATCAAGATGGCCGGCGAGCGCGTCCACTTCCAGGGCCTCCCGGCGCGCATCTGCTGGCTCGGCCAGGGCGAGCGCGACAAGGCGGGCGAGCTCTTCAACAACATGGTCGCGGACGGCACCCTCGCCGCCCCCCTCGCCATCGGCCGCGACCACCTCGACTGCGGTTCGGTGGCCTCCCCGTACCGCGAGACCGAGGCGATGCTCGACGGCTCCGACGCGATCGCCGACTGGCCGCTCCTCAACGCCATGGTCAACGTCGCCTCCGGCGCCTCCTGGGTCTCCATCCACCACGGCGGCGGCGTCGGCATGGGCCGCTCGATCCACGCGGGCCAGGTCTCCGTCGCCGACGGCACGAAGCTCGCGGGCGAGAAGATCCGCCGCGTGCTGACCAACGACCCCGGCATGGGCGTCATCCGGCACGTCGACGCGGGCTACGACATCGCCGAGCGCACCGCCGACGAGCAGGGCGTACGCGTCCCGATGCGCGAGGGCGACGCGGACAGCGCCGGCAGCGCGGGCGACGCGGGCAAGGGCGGGGACGCGTGACCTCCTCGTTCCACGAGATGTGGGCGGAGCTGCTGCCGATCGGCCGCAGCTCCGAGTCCGGCGGCTACCGCCGCCACGCCTGGACCGCGGCCGACGCCGACTGCCGGGCCTGGTTCCGTACGCAGGCCGAAGCACGCGGCCTCACCTACGAGCTGGACCGCAACGGCAACCAGTGGGCCTGGCAGGGCGACGCCACCGCGGGCGACGCGGTCGTCATCGGCTCCCACCTGGACTCCGTCCCCGACGGCGGCGCCTTCGACGGCCCGCTCGGCGTGGTTTCCTCCTTCGCCGCGCTCGACGAACTGCGCGACAGGGGTGCGGAGTTCACGAAGCCGGTGGCCATCACCAACTTCGGCGACGAGGAGGGCGCCCGCTTCGGCCTGGCCTGCGTCGGCTCCCGCCTGGCTGCCGGACAGCTCACCCCCGAGAAGGCGTACGAACTCCGCGACGGGGACGGTGTGTCCCTCCCGCAGGCGATGGAGGCCGCGGGTCACGACCCGTCCACCATCGGCCCGGACCCGGAACGGCTGGCCCGTATCGGCGCGTTCGTCGAGCTGCACGTGGAACAGGGTCGCGCCCTGGACACGTGGCCCATCAGCGGCTCCGCCGCGGGTGGCGCCCCGGTCGGCATCGCCTCCGCGATCTGGCCGCACGGCCGCTGGCGGTACGACTTCCACGGCGAGGCCAACCACGCGGGCACGACCCGCCTGGCCGACCGCCGCGACCCCATGCTCACGTACGCGGAAACGGTCATCGCCGCCCGCGCCCAGGCCGGGCTCACCGGCGCCCTCGCCACCTTCGGCAAGATCTCCGTCGAACCGAACGGCGTCAACGCCATCCCGTCCCTCGTCCGGGGCTGGCTCGACTCGCGCGCCGCCGACCAGGACACCCTCGACCAGGTCATCGCGGGCATCGAGGCCGCGGCCCACGAGGCAGCCGCCCGCTCCGGCATCGACCTCAAGATCGTCCGGGAGTCCTTCACCCCGGTCGTGGAGTTCGAACACGCCCTGCGCGACGAACTCGCCCGCCTCCTCGGCGGCGGGGGCGAGGGTCCCTCACGCATCCCCGTCCTGGGAACGGGCGCCGGACACGACGCGGGAATCCTCTCCGCGTCCGTCCCGACCGCCATGCTGTTCGTACGCAACCCCACCGGCGTCTCGCACTCCCCGGCGGAGTACGCAGCCGAGGACGACTGTGTCGCCGGGGTGCGCGCGCTCGCCGACGTAACGGAAGGTCTCGCCTGCGCATGACGACCTACTGGCTGGAACACGCCTGGCTCGACACACACGTCGAGCCGGGCGTGGCGGTGGAAGTGTCCGACGACGAAGGCCGAATCACCGCCGTACGCAAGGGAGTCGAGTCACCCCCACCGGGTGCGGTGGCCCTCCGCGGCCTCACCCTCCCCGGCCTCTCCAACGCCCACTCGCACGCCTTCCACCGGGCGCTGCGCTCGACGGTCCAGGTCGGCTCGGGAACCTTCTGGACCTGGCGCGAGGTCATGTACTCAGTCGCCTCCCGCCTCACCCCCGACACCTACCACTCCCTGGCCCGCGCCGTGTACGCGGAGATGGCACTCGCCGGAATCACTTCGGTCGGCGAGTTCCACTACGTCCACCACGCGCCCGGCGGCACCCCGTACGCCAACCCCAACGCGATGGGCGAAGCCCTGGTCGCGGCGGCTTCGGACGCCGGAATCCGCCTCACCCTCCTCGACACCGCCTACCTCTCCTCCGGCTTCGGCGCGGCCCCCAACTCCCACCAGCTGCGCTTCTCGGACGGGACGGCGGACGCGTGGGCGTCGCGCGTCTCCTCCGGCCTGGTGGACTCCCCGTACGTCCGCCACGGAGCGGCGATCCACTCGGTACGGGCGGTCCCCGCCACCGAACTCTCCACGGTCGCCACCTGGGCCCAGGACCGCCGGGCCCCCCTCCACGTCCACCTCTCCGAACAGACGGCGGAGAACGACGCCTGCCAGGCCGCCCACGGCTGCACCCCCACCCAACTCCTCGCCGACCACGGCGTGTTGGGCCCCCGGACCACCGGCGTGCACAACACCCACCTCACCGACGCCGACATCAAACTCCTCGGCACGTCGGCCACCGGCACCTGCATGTGCCCCACCACGGAACGCGACCTCGCGGACGGCATCGGCCCGGCGGTCCGGCTCCAGCGGGCCGGCTCCCCGCTCTCCCTCGGCAGTGACAGCCACGCCGTCATCGACCTGTTCGAAGAGGCGCGCGCCATGGAGCTCAACGAACGCCTCCGCTCCCGCACCCGAGGTCACTGGACGGCAGCGGCCCTCCTGCGGGCCGCCTCGGCCGACGGCCACGCGGCCCTCGGCTGGGCGGACGCGGGCACCATCGAGGCGGGTGGACTGGCCGACCTCACCACCATCGCCCTCGACACGGTCCGCACGGCAGGCCCCGTCCCGATACTGGGCGCCGAGACAGCCGTCTTCGCCGCCACCGGCGCAGACGTCCGCCACACGATCGTGGGCGGCCGGCATGTGGTCCGCGACGGCATCCACACCACCGTCCTGGACACGGCGGCGGCCCTCGCCGCTTCGATCGGGGCACTGCACGTCTGACCTCCGGCGGGCAGTGCGACGGTCCAGGTCCGACCTGTCGCACTGCTTCGCCCGCGACGATACGCACCAGGATCGGCCCCCCGGTCTCCCGTGGTGGCGACGGGGCAACGGCGTGTGGGGCCGTGGTGCCGAAGTCCATTGAGATGCGACCGCGTGTCGGGAAACCTGTGGGCATGGAGTTCTTCTGCTACCACCGCGACCGCCCCGGATCCCTCCCCCTGCGCCACGAACTGCTGGAAGCCCACTGGTCCTACATGGACGGGTACGCCAAGGAGCTGATCGCTCGCGGCCCGACGCTCACGGCGGACGCCGAGGCGCCCACCGGCAGCGTGCACGTCGTCGATCTTCCGGACGTGCTTGCCGCCCGCGCGTTCGCCTTCGACGAGCCCGGTTACCAGGCCGGCGTGTACCAGGACGTACTGCTGCGCCGCTGGCGCAACCTGCTGGGCCGCACCATGTGGGACTTCCCCGGTGGCCGGACCGGTGGGAACCGGTACCTGGTGATCGGCCTGGGCTCGGGGCAGCCCGTCGACCTCGACGTACCGTCCGGGCGGGCGGACGAGCTGATCGCCTACGGGCCCCTGCTGTCCGACGACGGCGCCACCTGGCTGGGCACGGCGGCGCTGCTCCGTGCGCCGGACCCGGACGCGGCACGCGCCGTCCTGACCGCCGACCGCTATGCCGCCGTCGAGGTCCATGCGTGGCAGTTCGGCGGCCGGTCCTAGGAAGGCCGCATCCCTCTTCCACCGCCCTCGGCACACCCCCTCCGAAAAATGTCCGATGTACACGTGTAAGTCGGACATTTTTCGGACGGGGGTGGTCGAGCCGGCTCTGGTCCGCCACGACCTGCACCACCAGCGACGCCCCGCCTTCCCACCCCCGGGCCCTGCTGCGAGGATGCTCGTATGAGTGCCTCCACCACCACCCTGATCAGCAACATCGGCAGCCTCGTCACCAACGACCCCACCCTCGGAGACGGCCCCCTCGGGCTGATCGAGAACGCCGCCGTCGTGGTCGAGGGCGACCGCGTGGGATGGGTCGGGCGCGCTGCGGAAGCCCCGGCCGCCGACCGCGCGTACGACGCGGGCGGGCGGGCCGCGATCCCCGGGTTCGTCGACTCGCACTCGCACCTCGTCTTCGGAGGGGACCGGACCAAGGAGTTCAACGCCCGCATGTCGGGCCAGCCGTACAAGGCGGGCGGGATCAGGACCACCGTCGCCGCGACCCGGGCCGCGAGCGACGAGGAACTGGCGGCCAACCTCGCGAAGTACTTGGGCGAGGCCCTGAGGCAGGGGACGACGACCTTCGAGACCAAGTCCGGGTACGGACTGACCGTCGAGGACGAAACACGTGCTTTGCGCATCGCGAGCACGCAGACGTCGGAGGTTACGTACCTCGGAGCGCACATCGTGTCCCCCGACTACGCCGAGGACCCGGCCGCCTACGTCGACCTCGTGACGGGCGAGATGCTGGAGGCGTGTGCTCCGTACGCGCGCTGGATCGACGTGTTCTGTGAGAAGGGCGCGTTCGACGGGGATCAGGCGCGGGCGATCCTCACGGCGGGCAGGGCGAAGGGGCTGCTGCCCCGGATCCATGCCAATCAGCTGTCGTACGGGCCCGGGGTCCAGCTCGGTGTGGAGCTGGATGCCGCGAGCGCCGATCACTGCACGCATCTGACGGATGCGGATGTGGACGCCCTCGCGAACGGGAACACCGTGGCGACACTGCTGCCGGGAGCCGAGTTCTCCACCCGTGCCCAGTGGCCCGACGCGCGGCGGCTGCTCGACGCCGGGGCGACCGTCGCGCTGTCGACGGACTGCAACCCGGGGTCCTCGTTCACCTCGTCGATGCCGTTCTGCATCGCGCTCGCCGTACGCGACATGGGGATGACGCCGGACGAGGCGATGTGGGCCGCGACGGCGGGCGGTGCGCAGGCGCTGCGGCGTACCGACGTCGGGCGGATCACGGCCGGGGCCCGCGCCGACCTCGCGCTGCTCGACGCGCCCAGCCACGTACACCTGGCGTACCGGCCCGGTGTGCCGCTCGTCTCGGCGGTTTGGCGAAATGGTGTGCTTGCTGTGTGAGGTCCTGGGTAGGCGGTCCTTGCACCACCGGCACACAGTGCCCGCACAGAAGAACGTTGGACTGCCCCGGATACGGCCTGGGGCAGCCCAACGTTCAGAGTCCAGCAGGTCCAGCAGCCGGTGTGGCGGCTGGAGTTACTCCACCACGGTCAAACCCTTGCGGAGCTTGACCAGTGTGCGTGAGAGCAGGCGCGAGACGTGCATCTGGGAGATGCCCAGCTCGTCGCCGATCTCCGACTGGGTCATGTTGGCGACGAAGCGCAGCGAGAGGATCTGACGGTCACGGGTGGGAAGCGACGCGATCAGGGGCTTGAGGGACTCGACGTACTCGATGCCCTCCAGACCGTGGTCCTCGTAACCGATCCGGTCCGCCAGCGCCCCCTCGGAGTCGTCCTCCTCGGGCTGGGCGTCCAGCGAGCTCGCGGTGTACGCGTTGCTCGCCGCCATGCCCTCGACGACTTCTTCCTTCGTGATGTCCAGCCGGTCGGCCAGCTCCGCCACGGTGGGGGAGCGGTCCAGCTGCTGGGCCAGCTCGTCGCCCGCCTTGGCGAGGTCGAGACGGAGCTCCTGAAGACGGCGCGGGACGCGCACGGACCAGGAGGTGTCACGGAAGAAGCGCTTGATCTCGCCGATGATCGTCGGCATGGCGAAGGTGGGGAACTCCACACCCCGGCTGAGCTCGAAGCGGTCGATGGCCTTGATCAGGCCGATCGTGCCGACCTGGATGATGTCCTCCATCGGTTCGCTGCGGGTGCGGAACCGGGAGGCGGCGAACTTGACCAGGGCCAGGTTCAGCTCGACCAGGGTGTTGCGGACGTATGCGTGGTCGTGGGTTCCCTCTTCGAGGGATTCGAGACGCCCGAAGAGCGTCTTCGACAGGGCCCTGGCATCCAGCGGCCCCACCTCGTCGTACGGCGGAATCTCGGGAAGGTCACGGAGGCCGTCGGGCCGCTCCGTGAGCGTCTGGGCAGAGGTGGACGTCGTGGGCGTGGGGGGCGCCACAGTGGCCACGGTGCTCGCGCCGCTTCCGGTTCCTGTCTCGATCTGCTGGGGCGGGGGTGTCGACGCCGCGTCCTGTTTGTGGTGAGTACGCGTTTCGTCGAGCCGGGGTGACATGGTCTCCTCCATCGTTCTCGGCATATGGCTGCCGATGCCGATACGTGTTCCTGCGGTGAAGCGGCGCCTCCAAAGCCGGTGGTGGTCGGACGGTGGTCGGATGTGTCCCTACTAGGCCTACCCGCTCCCGACGGACACTTGCAAGTGCCTTATGTCCGAATAAGACCAGTTCAGGGCGTTGTTCGACTACCCGTGCGTGTGAAGAAGGCGTAGTCTTCTGCTGCTGTCGGGGCCGCCCCTCGCCGCCTTGATGCGCCCTTGAGGTGCGGTTGAGGCGCGGTCGGGACGCGGGGCCACGCACAGCTGTGAATCTGCAGAACCACGACGGCGAAAAGGGACGGGCATGGACCGCGGGACGGTCGGCAGCGCGAACCGGGGCCGGCTTCAGGTCGAAGTGCGGACCGAGGGCCGGAACGAGATCGTGACGCCGGCGGGTGAGCTGGATCACCACACGGCCGAGCTGCTTCGGGAACCCCTGGAGCAGGCGCTCGACGGCGGGCGGACACGTCTCGTCATCGACTGTTCGCTGCTTGAATTCTGTGACTCCACCGGGCTGAACGTGCTGCTCGGAGCCCGGCTGAAGGCCGAGGCCGCGGGCGGCGCGGTACATCTGGCGGGCATGCAGCCCGTGGTGGCCCGGGTCTTCGAGATCACCGGGGCGGAAGCGGTGTTCACCGTCCACGACTCGCTCGACGCCGCCCTCGCGCCTCCTCTCGGCGACTGACTCAGCTGCTTTCCTCCTGGTGCGGCGTGCGTGAGACGTGCGGCGCGGCTCGTAGCGAATCGTGGGTGTTCTCACGGATCGGTCGGGCAGGAGGAACCTCAGACCCTGCAAACGACGACTTGGTGATTCGGTGAGGTGAAGCGCTGATGAGCACCACCCGGCAGCATCCGCCGGGCGACCTCGGCCCAGAGCCGGACGGCATCGCCTCCGCCTCCGACGCGTCGGCTGCGCCCGCGTCCGCTGCGGCTGCCGCGCCCGCCGACGTGCCCGGCCCCGCGGCTGCCGATGTGCCTGCTGGGCCTGCGGCTGCTGAGGTGCCCGGCCCCGCGCCCGCCGATGTGCCCGCGTCCGGTGAACTGTCCGGATCCACCGCTCTGTCCGGGTCGGCTCTGTCCGGGTCAGCTCTGTCCGGGCCGGTGTCCGCAGGGCCGTCCACCGGTGTCCCCATCGGATTTGTGGCCGACGCCACATCCCAGGAGGCGTCCCGCGGTACGTCCTCCGAGGTGTCCGCCCGGTCCGAGGCTCCTCGGCCGGCCCCGGCCTCCGGTGTCCCGTCCCCGCCCGGCTCCCCGCCCGCCGCCGCCGGCGGGCAGGTGCGCTCCCTCCCGCTGAACGGGGCCAGCGGCATCGTTCCGCTCGCCCGCGACTTCACCCGGCAGGCGCTGTACGACTGGGGCTGGCTGCCCGCGTCCACCGCCGACCGGCGCGCCGCCGCCGAGGACGTCCTGCTTGTCGTCTCGGAACTGGTCACCAACGCGTGCCTGCACGCCGAGGGCCCCGAGAGCCTGCGCGTCGCCAGCGACGGGAAGGTCCTGCGCCTGGAGGTCACCGACCGCAGCGGCGGAGAGCCCGCCCCGCGCACCCCGCACCGCGCGGGCCGGCCCGGCGGTCACGGCATGTTCATCGTCCAGCGGCTGTGCCTGGACTGGGGCGTCGCCCGTACGCCCGAAGGCTCCGGGCAGAGCGCGGGCAAGACGGTCTGGGCGGAACTGGCCGCTCCCGCATAGCGGTTGACCGATAAGGATGCTGTGAGAGGGCACGTCGATACGGCGTGCTCTTTGTCTTCCCCTCCCAAGGTCCCCGGCGTACCTTGAGCGCCCAATCTGATGCGCCGTCAGTAATGCGGCGTTCCGGCGTACGAGGGGATCACAGGTGTCGTACCAGAAGCGGACCCGTCAGCGGACAACTCTCGCACTGGCGGCGGCAGTTGCGGGCTCGGTGGTGCTGGTCGCCGCCCCCGCCGCGCAGGCCGACGTCGTCGACGTCAACTACCAGTGCAAGACCCCGATCGGCAACAAGGGCGCCGTCTCCCCGATCGAGATCAAGGCGGTCAAGGGCGGCGACGGCTACACCCTCACCATGTCCTTCCAGAAGGGCGTCTCCTCCAGCCCCGTCGAACTCGGCAAGGGCGCCATGAAGCCGAGCGCCGAAATCAAGATCGGCGGCGCCGACGGCGGCACGGTCGGCGTCGCGGGCCCCGCCAACTCCTCGGCGATACCCGCCAACACCCCCATCAAGATCAGTGACCTCTCCGGGACGTACACCCCGAAGAAGAACGGCAAGGTCACCTTCACCGCCTCCGTCCTCACCATCAAGGCCCTGGGGACCACGACCACCTGCACCCCCTCCAACAGCCCCAAGCCCTCACTGGAGCTGGACGTCAAGGGCTCGGGCGGCGGCGACGGTTCGGGCGGCGGTTCCGGAGGCGGCTCGGACGACGGGTCCGGCGGTACGTCCCAGAACGCGCCATCCGGCAGCGGCGGGCTCCCGAAGACCGGCCCGCTCGACTCCGCCGTCGCCCTCGGCACCCTCGGCGGCACCGTCCTGCTCACCGGAGCCGCCGGAGTGCTCTGGCTCACCCGGCGCAACCAGCGCAACCAGCAGTCCGCGAGCTGATCCGACCGGAGTGATCGTGCGTCGTCGACTCCGCCTGCTCATCGCCCTGTTGGGGTGGCTGGGACCCTTGTACGCGGCCGGGCCCGCACCCGCCGCCATGGCCGCCGCCGCACCGGCGGTCGCCGCCCCGGCCGCCGATGCCTGGACGGCGGGACCGGCCTCCGGCGGCGGCACCCGGCCCGACAGCGGCGGACGTCCGTACTTCTACCTCCAGGGCGCCCCCGGCACCGTCTTCGAGGACAAGCTGTCCGTCACCAACCCCGGCCGCGAGCCCCGCACCGTCAGCCTGCGGGCCGAGGATGCCGAGGGTGCCTGGATCGCGCTCGCAGCGGCCGAGGTGAAAGTGCCACCGCGCACCCGCGCGGACGTCCCGTTCACGGTCACCGTCCCGGCGGGCGCACAGCCGGGCGACCACCCGGGCGCGATCGTGGCATCGGCGCCGGACGGGCGCGCACAGCGCACCGCGGTCCAACTCCGCGTCAGCGGACCGACGCTGGCGGCGCTCTCCGTCGAGGACGTACGGATCGGGGACGGAGTCATCCGGTACGCACTGGTCAACCGGGGCAACACCACGCTCGTCCCGCACGTCGCCGTCCGCGCCGAAGGCCTCTTCGGCGAACTGCTGCGCCGCGCACCCCACCCGGTGGGCGCCCTGGCCCCCGGCCGCCGGACCGAACACGCCGAACCCTGGCCCGACACCCCCGCCCTCGACCGCACGGCCGCCCGCCTCACCGTCACCGCGGACGGCGGCATCCGCGAGGAGGGCGCCGCCACAAAGACCTTCGTGACGTGGGTGCCGGTGCTCGGCGGGGGCGCCGTGCTGCTGACGGCGGTCGCGGGCGCGGCGCTGTGGACCGTACGACGCAGGAGGAGTGCGCATGACGAGGGCTAGTGGACGGTTGACCGCGACGGTGCTGACAACTCTCCTTCTGCTGTTGCCACTTGCTGTCGCCGTGGCCGACGAGAGCGCGAAGCCCGGCGTCACCCTCTCCAAGACAGAGGCGGGCAAGGGCGGCGAGATCACCGTCAGGGGGAGCGGCTGGCGGCCGGGCGCACTGCTGATGATGCTCATCTGCGGCGAGTCGTCCCCCGCCGCCGGTGTGCCGGGCGGCACCAACTCCTGCGCCAATGCCGACGGCAGGGCCGTCACCACCGATGCCGAGGGCCGCTTCAGCCGCACGCTCGCGGTCGCCGAACCGCCCAAGCCGTGCCCGTGCGTCGTGCACGTCGCCACGGTGCAGGGCCAACAGGCCACGGTGGACGCCGAGTTCAAGGTGGCCGGGCATCCCGTCGCGCCGCTGCCCAAGCCCGCCCCGAACGCCGGACGGCTCTCGGTCGTCGACCGTACGGTACGGCTCGACGGGTCGGGGACGCTGCTGACCTGGTTCGGCGCACCGCAGACCCGCAAGGTCGTCCTTGAGTTCGGCAACGCGGGATCGGCCCCCGTCGTCGATCCGGTCTTCCAGGTGGGCACCTCGCACGGGGTGTTCGCGCCGATCTGGGAAGAACGCCAGTGGCGCGGCACGATCGCCCCCGGCAAACGGGCCGAGGTCGCGCTGGACGTACAGCTCCCGGCGGGCGCGCACGGCGACTACCTGGTCTCGGTGAAGTACGGGCCCAAGGTGATGGCCGCCCAGCCGTGGGGCGTGGACCGGCCCTGGGGTGTGGTCCTGTTCTGGCTGCTGGTGGGGATCGTGGTCCCGGCGGCGCTGTTCCGGATCGGGATGGCCGTGGTGGACCGGGTACGTCCGGGTGCCGGGGCCGTCGCGAGGGCCGTTCGCCGTGTGCCCCGCGTGCCCCGGGCTTCGGCGCGCCCCCGCACCGTACGTCCGGAAGAGCCCGCGCCCGGGGCCGCCG
Source organism: Streptomyces sp. NPDC054863 (assembly GCF_053610825.1). Taxonomy (NCBI): domain Bacteria; kingdom Bacillati; phylum Actinomycetota; class Actinomycetes; order Kitasatosporales; family Streptomycetaceae; genus Streptomyces; species Streptomyces sp. NPDC054863. The sequence goes on from NZ_JBSGZD010000069.1 coordinate 29,325, forward strand.
GAACGGCCGCGACGGCGACCTCCGCCCTCCCGTGGTTCACCCCGGACACCGCACCCGGTGCTCCGCCCCCGCACGCACAGGTTTCCGCACCGCACGAGAGCACCACCCATCCCCCTACTCCGAAAGGCAATCTGTGAAGACGCAACGGAGGATGAGCGCGGCAGGGATCGCGCTGATGCTCGCAGGTGCGGGACTGCTGTTGGCCGCACCTCCCGCGCAGGCCGCCGAAGTCGCGTACAGGACGGAGTGCATTCCGCCGCCCATCTCCGGGCTCCCGGCTGTCCAGGGCACCACCAAGGTGTCCGTCACCGCGCCCGCCACGGCGAAGGTCGGCGACGAGGTCGAGGTCGTCTGGAAGACGGTCGAGGCCGCCTCCAAGAACCCCGACGTCCTCGACCTCGACAAGGACACCGTCAAACCGACCGGCACCCTCAAGGTCGGGGGAGCGGCGGCGGGTGAGCTCAAGATGGAGGGCCCGCGCCAGAACCCGCCCATCCCCAAGAACAGCCCGATGATCCTGCCCGAGATGAAGGGCAAGCTGAAGCTGGAGAAGGCGGGCGACGTCACGCTCACCCCCGGCGCGTACAGCATCAACGTCAGCAAGCCGATCTCCACGGACACCAGGTGCACGCCGAAGGAGGAGGTGAAGCCGTCCGCGACGATCAAGGTGACGGACGGCGGTGGCACCACCACGGGCGGCACGACGGCCGGTGGGACCACGGCGGGCGGCACGACGGCCGGTGGCACGACCTCGGGCGGCTCGACGACGTCCGGCGGGACCACGTCCGGCGGTTCGGACACCGGCGGTTCGGACTCGGGCGGTTCGGACACCGGCGGATCCGACTCAGGCGGCACCACCGGTGGCGACGACGGCGGCAAGACCGACTTCCCCGGCAAGGAGGTCGCCGTCGAGTACGCCTGCAAGTCCCCGGGACCGGCGAGCATCAAGACGAAGATCACCGTCAGCGCCAAGAAGAACGGCGGCAGCTTCGGCCTCACCGTCGCCACCGCCAAGGGCGTCATGAACAGCCCGGCCGCCCTCCCCGCCGGCGCCCTGAAGCCCTCCCTGCAGCTCACCCTGGGCGGCGCCGACAAGGGCAGCGTCAACGTCACGGGCCCCGGCAACAAGGAGCCCCTCGAACAGGGCAAGCCGGTCGACCTCCCGAACATGACCGGCACGTACAAGCCCGGCGCCGGCGGCAGGACCACCCTCGCCCCCGGCACCCTGAACATCGACGTCACCCTGGGCGGCCAGAAGATCGCCATCCCCTGCACCGTCAAGGGCGCGGCCCCCGTCTCCCTCGACCTCGACACGGCGGCCCAGCCGGGCGGAGCGTCGGGCTCCGCTTCGGGCTCCGCTTCCGGCTCCGCGGGGGGCAGCGACTCCGGAGGTACGGCCACGGGCGGCGCGGCGGGCGGCGACCTCGCCGACACCGGGGCCGAGGACAACGGTGGCCTGCGGGCGCTGGCCCTCGTCGCCGGAACGGTCATCCTGCTGGGTGGTGCGGTCTTCACGTTCACGCCGTGGCGGCGGCTGCGGGGCACGCGCTAAGCGCCCGAAGGGGCGCGGGGAACTGCGCGACCAGCCACGACGGCGCTGCAGGCGAACGACGACGGAGGGCCGCCGCACCGGAT
>NZ_JBSGZD010000070.1:0-30774 GCF_053610825.1 Streptomyces sp. NPDC054863
ACCGCCGCGCCGCGCCCCCACCCACCGGTGAGGAGGCCGGATAGCCATGGAAAACGCCAAGGGAGTGTTACTGCTCAGCCACGTCGGGTTCTCGTTCATGGAGGACCTCGTCGACATGGTCGCGGCGCGGGGGCTGAAGACCTTCGTGCTCAGCTCGCTGCCGGAGCCGCAACACCAGGAATCCAGGCCCGGAGCGCTGGCGGACCTCGCCGACTACGTGCGGGTGAGCGCCGGACACGTACTGACCCCACGCGATGTCGAGGACTACCTCGACCAGTTGGAGGCCGCGGGCACGAAGGTGAGCTGCTGCCTCACCGTCTGGGAGGGCTACCGGCACCTGATGGCGCTGGCCAACGGCCGCCTCGGGGTGCCGGACCTGGACGAGAAGCAAGTCCTGGAACTGCGCGACAAACTGACGCTGCGCAACCGTCTCGCCGATGTCGGCCTCAGCCGGGGCCGGGCGTCCGCGCTCACCCCCGAAACGCTCGCCGCACGCCAACGCGAGGCCGGCCGCTACTTCGTGAAACCGGTCAGCGGCATCGCCTCGTTCGGCACGTTCGCCCTCACCCCCGACACGACCTGGGCCGACCTGGAACGCATCGCCGCCGAAGCCGCCTCCGACACGGTCTACGCCGGCGCCTTCAGCACCGGGCCGGGCCCCGGGACGGAGTTCCTCGTGGAGGACTACGTGCCCGGGCGGGAGTTCAGCTTCGAGACGATCCTCGTGGACGACGAGCTGCATGTGGTGGCCGTGCACGAGAAGTGCGAGGTGACGGAGACGGCGGGCACCGTGCTCGAAAACGCCTGCGTCAGTCCGCCCACGAGCCTGACGCAGGAGGAAACCGCCGCGGGGATCTCCTGGGTGGCGAACGTACTGGACACCCTGGGCCTGGGCTGGGGCTGTTTCCACATCGAGGCGCGGCACACGGCGTCCGGCTGGGATCTGATCGAGGTCAACCCGCGCGTCGGCGGCAGCCTGATCTCCCCCAGCGTGGCGGCCCTGACCGGTGGCCCCAGCCTGCTCGACCTCTGGCTGGACTCCCTGCTCACCGCCCATCGACCGGCCGGATTCCTCGACACGCTCAAAAGCCTGTCGTTCACCGCGGACGGCACCACGCAGAGCGCGAACGCGACGTTCTTCCGCGTCTTCTTCGCCGACCCCGGCACGATCCGAGAGGTCGGACCGAACGACGACCTCCCGCTCCGGCCGGTCCTGTCCCAGGTCCTGCTCCACCCCGGCGACGTCGTCGAGTCGTCCTCGCGCGAGGTGTTCCTCGGCCAGGTCCTCTGGTCCATGGACCGGGCCGGCCGCGACGCCATCCTCCCCGCACTGCTGCCCGCCTCCGAGCGGGCGATCGAGACCGTGTACGAGACGGAGTGCCCATGACCCGGCCGATCCTCCTCATCGTCGACTACAACCTGAGCCGGATCGACGAGGTCCGCCACCTGCGGGACCACGCACGCGAACGCCACGGCGCGACGGTGGCCCTGGTCCGTGCCGACCCCACCGCGGCCGACCACTCCATCGCCGAGGAGGTGATCAACCTCGATCCGCTGCGCGACGATTTCGCCGAGATGGGCGAGAAGCTGCTCGGCGACCGGCGCGAGCGGATCGGGGCCGGCATCGTCTTCTCCGACAACGCCGTGCGCAGCGGCGCCGAACTCCTCGAACGGCTCGGCCTCCCGGTCGACTCACCGCGACTGGCCGAGGGCGCGTTCTCCAAGTACCACTACCGGCTCGACGAGGCGCGCGTGGCCGACCTGCTGACGGCACAACGCATCATGGTGCCCGCCTTCGCCGAGATCGCCTCGCTCGACCAGCTGCGGGACTTCGCGCACGACCACCCCGAAGGCTTCGTCGTCAAGCCCACGGCGGAGGGCAACAACCGGGGCGTCGTCGTGGTCCGTCCCGGGGACGACCTGACGGCGGCGTTCGCCGAGGTCCTCCCCTATCTGGACGGCGGGGTCATCTGCGAGGAGCTCATCCCCTACCGGCGCGAGTACTCCTTCGACGGGCTGGGTTCGCTGGCGTTCCTCACCGAGAAGATCAGCGCGCGCGGCCGGTATCCCGTCGAGATCGCCCAGGTGCTGCCCGCCGGGGTGGACGAGCACGAGCGGGCGACGCTGGAGCGGGCGGGCCGGCAGGCGAACTGGCTGGTCGGCCAGTGCGACGGGCCGTTCCACAACGAGATCAAGCTGAGCGACGACGGGCTGCGCGCCGCGGTCGTGGAGCCCAACCGGCGGCCGGCCGGGATGAAGATCTGGTCGCTGGCCCGCTGGGTCTACGGGATCGACCTGCACCACCACTGGGTCGACACGGCCTTCGGCACCGCCGCCGACGTGGGACGGCTGGTGCCCGGCTGCTCGGCGGCGACGGTGATGCTCGGCGTCGGCAGCGACCGCTCGTTCTCCCCGTACGACGTCGCCGCCGGTACGGACCCGTTCGCGGACGCCGTCGCGGCCACCGCCGAACGGTGCGGCCTGGCGCACGGAGAGCTGACCGTCACGGAGTTCTCCTGGCTCTCGCCCGAGCGCCGCGACCTGCATGCCGTCGCCCGCGACAACGCGGACTTCGCGGCACAGGGCTGCGTCGTCCTGCGCGGCGACCGCGCCGACATCCGCACCGTCGTCCACACCCTGCGCGAGGCCTGGTCGGACGCCCTCGACCACGCCCTCGCCCTCCCCACTCCCCTCAGGAATGCCCGATGAAGATTCTCATCCTGCACCGCGTGCCCTATTTCAAGATCGAATACCACCGGGGGATCGACCACGACCGGCACGAGGTCACCTATCTCGGCACCTCCCGGGCCCTGGCCACGCTGCCGTCCGCCCTGCGCTGCGAGCGGGTGAGCCGCCCGGGCGCGCGTTCCGCCTTCGAGGAGGCCCGGGACTGGCTGGCGGAGCGGCCCCGCGACTTCGACCGGATCATCTCGGCCTCGGAGTACGAACTGCTCGACGCCGCCCGGCTGCGCGAGCACCTGGGCGTCCCCGGCGCGCCGGTCGACCAGGTCGAACTCGCCCGCGACAAGGTCCTGATGAAGCAGGCGGTCGAGGAGGCAGGCCTGCGGGTGCCGCGCTTCCTGGCGCTGCCGCGCTTCCTCGCACGAGGCGGCCGGGTGGCCTGGCACAGCCGGACCGTCCTCAAGCCGCACCGCGGTGCGTCCAGCGAGGACGTACTCGTGTTCGACACTCCGGGGCAGGCCGCCGCAGCGGTCACCGGGGGCAGGACCGGCGTCGGCCGGCTCGACGCCGGGAGCGGTCTGGAGGACTTCCAGGTCGAGGAGTTCGTCTCCGGGCCGATCAGGCACTTCGACGGCCTGGTGCAGGACGGCGAGGTCCTGGTCCTCAGCGCGAGCGAGTACGTGGGCACCTGCCTGGGGTATGCGCAGGGCCTGCCGATGGGATCGTTCCAGATCGGGTTCTCCCGGGAGACGCGCGACTGGGTGTCGCGCGCCCTGGCCGCCGTACGGATCGAGGACGGCAGCTTCCATCTCGAAGCGATCGTCCACGAGGGAGAGCCGGTCTTCCTCGAAGTCGGCAACCGGGTCGGCGGGGCCGACGTGGTGGCGACCGTCGAGATGGCCACCGGAGTCCACCTGCCGTCGTACGAGCTGCGCGTCCTGCTCGGCGAGCCCGTCGCCCGGGCGCTCCCCGAACCGCCCGCCGACAGGCGCCGGTACGGCTGGTTCGTCCACCCCGGCCACCACCTGGCCGGGCAGGAGTTCCAGGGCCTCGACGGCGCCGTGGCGTTCCGGGCCAGCCCGTACGCGGTCACCTGGCACGAACTGCCGTCCGGCGTACCGCTGCCCGGCCACATCACCTACCAGGCCGGGGAGACGGTGCTCGCCGGAATCGTCGCGAGCGGCACCTCCGAGGAGACCCGCGGCTGGCTCGTCGACCTGTTCGACTCCCTCTCGGTCCGGTCCCGCCCGGCCACCGCCGCCGCTGCGGAGCAGGTCCTGGCATGAAGAAGCAGCACGTCCTGCTCGCGGTGGCCGTCACCGTGATCTGGGGCCTCAACTTCTCGGTCATCAAGATCGGGCTGGAGAGCGTCGACCCGTTCATCCTGGCCGGGGCCAGGTTCGCGCTCTGCGCACTGCCCGCGGTGTTCTTCCTGAAACGCCCGCAGGTGCCGTGGCGGTACCTCATCGGCTACGGGCTGGTGTTCGGCGTGGGGCTGTGGGGCGTGGTGACCCTGGGCATCAAGGCCGGGGTGTCGTCGGGGATGGCCTCCCTGGTGCTGCAGTTCAGCGCGTTCCTGACGATCCTGCTCGGGGCCGTGGTGTTCCGCGAGTCGCTGTCGCGGTTCCAGTACGCGGGGATCGCGGTCGCCCTGCTCGGCCTGTTCTCGATCACGTTCGTCACCGACGGCACGGTGACGATCGTCGGCGTCGCGCTGGTGCTGTTCGGTGCGGTCTCGTGGAGCGTCGCCAACGTGATCCTCAAGAAGGCCGCGCCCAAGGAGATGCTGGCGTTCCTGGTGTGGTCGAGCCTGTTCTCGCCGATCCCGCTGTTCCTGCTGGACCTGGCAGTGAACGGCACCCGGGGCTTTGCCGAGCTGCCGGACCAGATCGGCTGGCCGGCCGTCCTGTCCCTCCTCTTCCAGGCCTACCCGAACACCGTGCTGGGGTACGCCGTGTGGAACTGGCTGCTGCGCGAATACCCGGTGTCGACCGTCGCGCCGCTCTCCCTGCTCGTTCCGGTCTTCGGTGTGCTGGGCTCGGTGATGATCTTCAATGAGCCGCTTCCGCCGCTCAAGCTGGTGGCCGGAGCACTGATCGTCGCGGGCCTGGTCATCGGCCTGTACGGCAAGCGGCTGGCCACGTCCCGGGCCACCGTCCAGCTCCCTTCGGTGAGCCGCTGATGAGCGCCGTGAACGAGCTCGCGGACAGGTACGTCGACGAACTGGCCGTACTGGACCCGTGCCTGGCCGCGGTGATGGGCATCGCGGGCCAGGAGGAGCGGCTGACCGACTACGGCCCGCAGGCGGCGCAGGCACGGGCGGAGTTGGCGCGTCGCACGCTGAAGACGGTCGAGGAGGCGCCGGTCGCCGGCGACGCGGAGCGGGTCGCGGCGGCGGTGCTGCGCGAGCGGCTCTCCACGGAGGTGGCGCTGGCCGACGTCGACGCGTACGCCACCCTGCTGGACACCCTCGACGGGCCCCTCCAGCGGGTGCGGCATGCGGTGGGGCTGCTGGACCAGGGCGCCGGCACCGCGTGGGACGCGATGCTGGAGCGGCTGCGGGCCGTCCCGGCGACGTTGAGCGGGCTGCGCGAGAGCCTGGAGGCCGCGCGGCGCGGCGGCCGGGTCGCGCCGTACCGACAAGTGGCCCGTAATGCCCGGGAGTGCCGGAACATGCGGCCGTACCTGGCAGGGCTGCCCGCCGGGCACGGCGCCGGAGCGCTGCGGGGCGTCCTGGACGGCGCTGCGGCGGCTGCGAACGAGGCGCTGACGGGCTTCGCGGCGTACCTGTCGGAGGATCTCGCGCCGGTCGCGCCCGAGCTGGACGCGCCGGACAGGGACCGCTACCAGCTGGGGGTACGGGAGTTCCTCGGCACCCGGCTGGACCTGGAGGAGACCTACGCGTGGGGCTGGGACGAACTGGCCCGCGTACGGCGGGAGATGGCGCGGGCGGCGGCGCAGGTCGCGCCCGGCGAGCCCGTGCCGGCGGTGCTCGCGGCACTCGACAGCGACCCGCGGTACCAGGTGAGGGGCGCGGCGGCATTCCGCGACTGGATCCAGGAGCTCGCCGACGGCGCCATCGCCGACCTCGACGGGACGCACTTCGCGATCCCCGCGCCGCTGCGGCGGATCGACTGCCGGATCGCCCCCACCGACGGGCCCGCTTCCTATCTGGCGCCCAGCGAGGACCTGTCGCGCCCCGGGACGGTCTGGTGGCCGGTGACCGACCCCGACGCGCCGATCCCGACGTGGACGGTGCCGAGCACGATGTTCCACGAAGGCGTCCCGGGCCATCACCTGCAGCTGGGTGTGACCACCCTCAACACCGCCACCCTCAACCGGTTCCAGCGACTGTCGTGCGAGCTGCACCTGGGGCACTGCGAAGGGTGGGGCCTGTACGCCGAGCGGCTGATGGACGAGCTGGGGTACTTCGCCGACCCGGCGCACCGGCTGGGGATGCTGGCCGGCGGGCAGCAGTTGCGCGCCGCACGGGTCGTCCTGGACATCGGGCTGCATCTGCGGCTCCCTATCCCCGCGGGCACCGGGTTCCACGAGGGGGAGCGGTGGACGCCGCGGCTGGGCCGCGAGTTCCTCACCGGGCACTGCGGGCTGGGGCCGCCGGGATTCGTCGAGTTCGAGATCGACCGGTATCTGGGGAGGCCCGGGCAGGCCCTCGCGTACAAGCTGGGGGAGAAGGTGTGGCTGGAGGCGCGGGAAGCGGCCCGCAGCCGCGACGGCGCCGCGTTCGACCTCAAGCGGTTCCACCGACACGCGCTGGACCTGGGCCCGATGGGCCTGGACCTGCTGCGCACCGAACTGACCCGCACCGAACCGACCCGCACCGGACCGACCCGCGAGGACTGACCCGCGGGTGGTCGGTGCAGGTGCCGTGCCGTGGGCCCGCCTCCTACCGGGCCTTCCGTACGTGGGTGGTAGCGGTGTCGAGGGGGGTGCCGTCGGCACCGGTCGGCGCTATGTGGGGCACCGGGGTGCCGTGCTGGTCGACCAGGGTGGAGTGGGCCTCCCCGGGGGCGAAGGCGTGGCGTTCTCCCCACTGCCGCAGGGTGAGGACGACGGGGAAGAGGGCGCGCCCGGCATCGGTGAGTACGTACTCCTGGCGGCGGCCCGACGGTGCGGTGCGCTGGGCGAGCAATCCGTGGGCGATCAGCTTGCGGAGGCGGTCGGTGAGGATGTTGCGGGCGATGCCGGTCCGCCGCTGGAACTCGGTGAATGAGCGCGCGCCGTCCATCGCGTCGCGGACGACGAGAAGGCTCCACCTGTCTCCGACGAGGTCGAGTGTGCGGGCGACGGGACATTCGGGGTCGGTCCAGTCGAGGCTCGGGACGCTCTCGGTGCTGACTGACATGACACTCCCAATGAGTTGCGAATTGAAACCATCATGCCGTACGGTCAAATCAGTTGCAATTAGCTACCAATCGAGAGGGGAGTGCAATGAACGTATGGCGACGGTTACTGCTCGCTGTGGTGTGTGGTGTCGCTGTGGCGAGCATCTACGCAGCCCAGCCGGTCCTGGAGCCGATGGGACGTGATCTCGGTGTACCGGCAGAACTCACCGGATGGATCGTCGCGACCGGCCAGTTCGGCTATCTGGCAGGGCTCCTGCTGCTGGTGCCGCTCGGTGACGTGGTCGACAGGCGCCGCCTGATCGCCGTGCACCTCGCGATCACCGCGGTGGCCATGACCCTGACGGCCTGGGCGTCCACCGCATGGGTGGCGTTCGCGGGGCTCGCGGCAGCCGGGGTGTTCGCCGTCGTGGTGCAGACCACGGTGGCCTACGCCGCCTCGGTCTCGCCACCCGCCGAACGCGGACGGAACATCGGGGTCGTCACCTCGGGCGTGGTGGTCGGCATCCTGGGCGCGCGGATCGTCACCGGCACACTCGCCGACATCTGGGGCTGGCGCAGTGTCTACGCCGTGCTCGCGGTGCTCTCCCTCGGGCTCGCCGCCCTGGTCCTCGCCGTACTTCCGTCGGAGGAGCGCACCCACACACCGGCGGCCTACCGGCAGGTCGTAGGCTCGCTCGGCGGACTGTTCCGGCGGCGCACCTTCCTGACGCGCGGGCTCATCGCGTTCTTCCTGTTCGCCTCGTTCGGAACCCTGTGGAGCGGACTGTCCCTCCCGCTGTCGGGCACACCGTGGCACCTGAGTGAGAGTCAGATCGGACTGTTCGGCATCGCCGGGCTCGCCGGCGCACTCGGCGCGGCACGCGCCGGACGCTGGGCGGACGCGGGAAGGGCGGCCCCGGTCACCGGTTTCGCACTCACCCTGCTCATCCTGTCGTGGGCGGCGATCGCGCAACTGCCGTGGTCGCTGTGGCTCCTCGTCATCGGCATCGTGATGCTCGACTTCGCGGTCCAGGCCGTGCACGTGAGCAACCAGCACGTGCTCACCGCCGAGCATCCCGAGCGGGTCAGCAGCGTCCTCGGCGGCTACATGGTCTTCTACTCGCTCGGCTCCGCCCTCGGCGCGGCCGTGACCACCGCCGTCTTCACCGCCCACGGCTGGGTGGGTTCCGGCCTCCTCGGGGCCGCGTTCGCGGCCTGCGCACTGGCCGTCTGGGCGATCGACAGGCGACTGCCCCGCGCCGGGGCGACCCCCCGGCCCGAGAGTGCGGGCACGCACCGGACACAGGAGGAAACCCAGGGCGCCGACGATCATGCAGGTCAAGTGAGGGACAGCGCCAAGGCGCTCTGAGCCCCTCGCCGAACTGCCACTCCCGTCGCGGACGGTGCGTGCGCAGTGGGCTCCGGCCCGGTCCTCGGTGGAACCCCCGCTGCCGAGGACCGGACCGGAACCCGCTGCGCCGCACCCGTGTCCGGCCCCGGACTCGGGCCGTCATGATGCGGGATCCGCACCTGGCCGATTTCACCCCGGCTCGGGACGTAGCCGCTCCTGCCGCTCCTGCCCCGCAAGCCGCTACTGCCCCGCAGGCCGCTCCGGCTGCCAGGCCGCCACCAGTTCGAGCAGTCCCGGGAAGCGCGCGGTGAGGTCGTCGATCCGTACCTGGCTGCGGCGCTCCAGCCCGTACTGCCGCTGCCGGGTGAGCCCCGCGTCCCGCAGCGTACGGAAGTGGTGGGTGAGCGACGACTTCGGCCGGTCCAGACCGAACCAGCCGCAGGAGTGGTCGAATTCCTCGGATTCCAGCAGGAGCGTGCGGACGATCCCCATGCGCAGCGGGTCGCTCAGCGCCGCCATCACGGTCTCCAACCGCAGCTCGCCGACCGGGGGTTCGGGCAGGGGAGCGGGCGGATCGGCGGGCGCGGGCGGGGTGTGGAACACGGCCATCTACAGCTCCCCATAACGCTTCTCCTATGTACGAGTTGGATCGTACTACGGCTATGTTCGAAGCAAGTCGTACTGGAGATGAGCAGGGGTGACGTAGTGACGGACGTACAAACCGCACCGCAGCGGTCCAAGGACACGGAACAGGCTGCGAGGAGGACGAAGAGGACGGGGGCGGCCCCCCGCTGGTGGATCTGGCTGGCGGCCTGGCCGGTGACGGCGGTCTTCGTCCTGTCCAACGCGGCGACGCCCCTGTATGTGCTCTGGCAGCGGGACATCGGATTCTCCAAGGGCACGCTCACCGTGATCTTCGCCTTCTACATCGTGGGGCTGATCGGCTCCCTGCTGGTGTCGGGCGTGGTCTCCGACCGGGTGGGCCGCAAGCCCGTACTGCTGCCCGCCCTGGTGCTCGCCGCGGTGGCCTGCCTGATCTTCGCGACCGCTTCGTCCGTGCTCGCGCTGGTCGTCGCCAGGCTGCTCACCGGCATCGCGGTCGGAGCGGCGGTCTCGGCGGGCATGGCCGCGGTCTCGGACGTGGCGGGCCCGGCCCGCAAGAGGCTCGGAGCCCTGCTGGCCTCGTGCGCGATGGTCCTGGGCGCCGGCCTCGGCCCGCTGCTCGCCGGGGTGCTCTCGGAGACGGCGCCCGCGCCGACCGTCATGGTCTTCGTGGTGGAGATCGCGCTGCTCGCCGCCGCGTTCACCGTGGTCCTGCGGATGCCCCTGCCGCTGAAGTCCCCCACGGCCAAGGGCGCCGAGCCCGCCCGGAAGGCTTCCTGGGTACGAGTGCCGGGCGTGCCGCAGGGCAACGGCGGCCAACTCCTGCTCGGCATCGCCGTGTTCGCGCCGGGCATCACCGCGACGTCCTTCGTCCTGTCCCTCGGCCCGTCGCTGCTCTCCGGCCTGCTCGGCACCACCAGCCGCATCGTCGCGGGAGCGATGGCCTTCGTGATGTTCCTGACGGCCACCGGGGTGCAGTTCGCGGTGCAGAGGCTGCACGTGCGCAGCATCCTCGTCGCCGGCGCGGTGAGTACGACGGTCAGCATGGCCGCCCTGATGGCAGCCGTGCACACCTCGTCGGTCGTCCTGCTGATCGCCTCCGCGGTACTCGCGGGAGCCGGCCAGGGACTTGGCCAGCTCGGCGGACTCTCGCTGCTCAACGCCGCGGTCCCCTCGGGCCGCCTGGCCGAGGCCAACGCGGCGCTCAACGTGGGTGGTTACGTACCGGCCGGCATCCTCCCGGTCGTGGCCGGCTTCCTGAGCGACGCGGTCGGCCTGACCACCGGCGCGACGATCTTCGGCGTGATCCTGGTGATCCTGGCGACCTGCGGCGGTTCGGTCGTCATGGCCCGCCGCCGGCAGATCCCCGAGCCCGCGTAGCCCTTCCTTCCCTCTCTCCTGCCTTTCCGGCCGGGTCATGCAACTGTGCGCCGCAGGTTCCTTCCTGCGGCGCACAGCTGTATGCCGGGTGCACTCCGGGTCCGTCCCCTCCCGCCCCTCCGGACCCTTCCGCCCCCCGCCCCTTCGCCCCTCACCCCCCCCCGGGCTCAGGCGCGAATGGCCCCGAAGAGAAGGTCCCTCACTTCCTCCCACCGCTCGACGATGTCGGCCCGCTGCTCCAGTACGTCCGAGATGTGCTGCATGCCGAAGAAGCCCGCCACCAGGGCGCGCGCCGCAGCCGCCGGGTCGGTGTCCGCCTTGACCTGCCCCTCGTCGAGGGCCGCGGACAGGAGCCCGGTGAGCAGCTCGGTCCAGTCGACGTACGGCGGCGGAAGTTCCGCGTCGATGTGGGGGCGCTCCAACTGGAGCCGGGCCCCGGCCTGGACCACGACGTCGTCACGGAAGGCGAGCGCGGCGCGGTTGAGCATCTCGGCTGCGGTGTCCAGCGGGGTGAGCTGCTCGGCCTGGATCTCTTCCAGCAGCGTCGGCCACTTGGCATAGAGGTGTTCGACGACGGCGAGGGCCAGCGCCTCCTTGGTGGGGTAGTGGAAGTAGACGGCCCCCTTGGTCATCTCGACCCGGTCGGCCACGTCCTTCACCGAGGTGTGGCGGAAGCCCCCGGCCGCGAAGAGCTCGGCGGCTGCGGTCAGCACCAGGGACTTGGTGCGGGCGGCGCGGTCCTGTTTGGGCGTCGGCCCCCGCCGTCCGGCGAACTGCTTCGCCGTGAACGCCGAGTTGCCGGCTGGAGGTGCCGCCGGACGGTTCGTCATCGGTTCCTGCCTCTCTGCACGATCTTCCGCTCTCGGCTCCGGAGTGGATGCGGAGGGTGGCTCCGAGCGGCCATTGCAATATACCTTCTCGCAGGTATATTTTCGCATCGAGGCAGAACTTTGATCAAGGAAAGCCGCAACGCCCCTGTGTGCGGCTCGCCTTGCTTGCGGGAGGGAAGTACATGCACGACACCGTTATGTCCGCAGCCGCTCCTCGGCACCGTAGGGCCACGTGTCCGGCCGTTCCAGGGCTCGGACTCGCCTTCGAAGCCCTCTCCTTCGAGGCGCCCCTGGCGCGAACAGCCGTGCACAAGGCGGCCGATGCCGAGGTTCTGCTGACGGACGCGCGACCGCTGGGGGACGACCGCTTCGCCCTCGCGGCGCTCTGGCCGCGCGACCACTTCCTTCGCCACCGCGGTGCGGGAACGTCGAGCGATCCGTTCCTTCTGGTCGAAACCGTGCGGCAGGCGACGATCCACCTCTCGCACCGGTTCTACGACGTCCCCGAAGGACACCCCTTCGTACTGTGCGACCTGGACTTCGACCTCGAACGCTCGCTGCCGCCCCGGGGAGACTCACCGCTGCCGGTCGTACTCGACGCCGTCTGCCTGCGGACCACGGACAACCCGCGGCGCTTCGGCATGCGGCTCGAAGTGACCGCCTACGCGGACAACCTGCGCATCGGCCGGGCGTCACTGCACTGGGAAGCCATGGAGCCCTCGCGCTATGAACGGGTCCGATTCCGCAACTCTCCTACAGGGAAGGCGAGTTGGGGCAGCGAGCAGGTCGCCGCCCGTGACGTGACGCCACTGCCGCCGATGGCGGTCGGACACCACAGCGACAGTGACGTACTGCTCGGCTGGGACCCCGAAGGCAGCGGCTGGGCCCCGGACGGCAGCAGGGCCCCGGGCAGCAGCAGGGGTCCGGACGGCAGCAGGGGTCCGGGATTCTCGTGGCGGCTGCGGATGGACCGCGACCACCCGGTGCTGTTCGACCACCAATCGGACCACATACCCGGAATGGTGCTCCTGGAGGCATTCCGCCAGGCCGCCCTGGCAGCGGCGCCGCGCGGGACGGACCCCGCGCCACGCCTGTGGTCGCTCGCGACGCTCAGCGCCACCTTCACCGCATTCGGCGAGCTGGATCTCCCCGTCGTCCTCCGCGCACGCGCCGCCGCGCGCGGTGGCGCCGACGACTCGCCCGGTGTCGAGGTCACGGCCGTCCAGGAAGGCAGGACGCTGGCGTCCGCGGTACTGCGCGGCCGGCTGACCCGCCCCGCCCACCAGAGCTTCGAGGACGTGGCGGCATGCTGAACACCACTCCCCGTACGCACCCGGTCCTTGCCCGGGTGCCGGTGTCCCTGCCCGACGCGTCGGCAGCGCTCATCGAGGTCGCGCGGCGTGACGCGGCGCTCGTGGAAGAGAGACGGAGTCTCACCGACGACCTGGCCGAGACACTCACGGAAGCGGGCTTCGCCCGCCACTTCGTACCCCGTCGCTGGGGCGGCGCCGCCGGTGACTTCGGCCCACTGCTCGACGCCTCCGCGAAGGTCGCCGAGGTCTGTGCGTCGACCGCCTGGTGCGCCACCCTGTACGCGTCCCACGGACGTCTCGCCGCGTACCTGCCGGAACAGGCCCAGCACGACCTCTGGGCCCGCACGCCCGACGTGCGCATCGCCGCGTCGGTCGTACCGCCACAGGGCGTGGCGACGGCCCGCCAGGACGGCTGGTCGCTCTCCGGACGCTGGTCCTTCGCCAGCGGGCTCGCCCACGCGGACTGGGTGCTTCTCGCCAGTTGGACGGAGTCCGGCGCGAGCGGCGGGCGGCCCGGCGCGAGTGGCGGGCCGCCCGGCGGGGGCCGCGAACACCGGATCTTCGCCGTCCCGCGTGCGGAACTCACCGCCGTGGACACCTGGCACACCCTCGGGCTGCGGGGCACCGGCAGCAACTCGGTCCAGGCCGACGACGTCCATGTGCCGGCCCACCGATCCATGCTCCTCACGGACCTGATCCCTCCGCTGCCGGGGGGCGCGCGCTGCCACTCGGTGCCGTTCCCGATGGTGGCGGGACTGCTGTTCGCAGCTCCGATCCTGGGCGCGGCCCGCGGGGCACTGCGCGCCTGGGTCGCGGGCATGCGGGACCGTCAGTGGTTCGGCGGCCAGGAGGTACGGCAGTCCCCGAAGGTCCAGCAGACCCTGACCCGCTGCTCGGGCGAGATCCAGGCGGCCCAACTGCTCCTGGAGCAGGCCGCCCACCGTGCCGATCAGGGCTCGCCCACCTCTCTCCCCCTGTGCGTCGCGGAGAACCAGCGGAACGCGGCGATGGCGGCCGAACTGTGCGCCGGGGCCGTCGACCGGCTCTTCCGTACGCAAGGAGTACGGGCCCAGGCGGAGGGCGACCCGCTTCAGCGGCGCTGGCGCGACGTCACCGCGGCGGCGGGACACGCCACCCTGGGCTTCGAACTCGCGGCAGCGGCGCACAGCGGGGCGGTGTTCGACCACTTCGACCACTTCGACCACTTCGATCACGCGGAGGTGGAACCGGCATGACGATCGCGTTCTTCGACGTCGACGAGACGCTGCTCGCCACCAAAAGCATGCTCGACTTCTGGGACCACTGGACGCGCCGGCCGGGAGCAAAGGGCCAAGTCCCGCCCCTGGACGACGAGTTGAACACTCTGATCCGCTCGGGCGCCTCCCGGGCCGAACAGAACCGCGCGTACTACCGGCGCTTCGCCGGAGTGCCGCTCGCCGACGTCCAGGAGGCTGCCCGGCAGTGGTACGCCGGGTACCGGGAGCGCCCGGACGCCTACGTGACGGCCGGGCTGTCGGCGCTGGCCAGGCACCGGGAGGCGGGGCACGCGGTGGTCCTGGTGTCCGGTTCGGCCCGGCCGATTCTGGCGCCCGTGGCTCAGGACCTCGGCGCGTACGAGGTCCTGAGCACCGAACAGCACACCGCCCCGCACACCGGGGACCAGCACACCGCCCCGCACACCGGGGACCAGCACACCGCCCCGCACACCGGGGACCAGCACACCGCCCCGCACACCGAGCGGTCCATCCTCACCGGCGAAGTGCGGCACCCGATGATCGGCGCCGCCAAGGCCGACGCGGTGACCGGGTTCCTCGGGCGCATCGGCATGGACCCGGCGGGCTGCTACGCCTACGGCGACCACAGCAGCGACCTCGCGATGCTGCGCGCCGTCGGCCACGCGGTGGTCGTCGGGGCGGACCCGGTGCTTCTCGGGCAGGCCAGGAGTTCGGGCTGGCCCGTCCTTCCGTCGCACACCGGCCCCAAGTCCGTTGCGATGGCGGCGAGTTGAGAATGCCGGTGCGGCGGGGCGGCGGACGCCCCACCGCACCGGATTCTGCGCTTCACAAAACATTCCGTTGGAAAGGTATATTTTGAGTCGAAGCAATCACAGCATCGAAAGGGGAGACGGTGGCCATCCAGGAAAGAGCGGTACGGACCCGCGAGCGGGTACTGGACGCCGCTGCCGAGGAGTTCGCGGTGTACGGCTACGCCGAGGCGACCCTGAAGGCGGTGGCGCTGCGCACCGGCATGACCAAGGGTGCTCTGTACGGTCACTTCGCGTCCAAGGAGCACCTCGCCGAAGCCCTGGTGGCCCGGTCCGCGGAGATCTGGCAGACGATCCCTTCCACGGGGGAGGAGGAGGTGACCGCGGCAGACGAGTGGCGGGTCGCCGCGCTGGAGAGGTTCGGCTCGGAGCTCGTCCGCCGGCTCGGTACGGACGTCCGACTGCGGGCCGTACTCCGGCTGGCCGTCGACCGTCCCGCCCTGGTCCGGATCCCCTTGGACGTACCCGAGGCACTCCGCCAGCACCTCGTGACCCTGGTCGAGCGTGCACGGCGGGGCGGCGCCCCGTGTCGCGTCCCGCCGGAAATGGCCGCCGAACTGCTGCTCCTCGCGGTGCACGGGGCGGTGCAGATGTCGTGGCAGGAACCCCACGACGCGCTGGTGCCCCGCTGGGAAGCGGCCTGGCGGGCCCTGGTCACACTGCTCGTACGGGAGCCGGGCGAACCCTGTTGACCCATAAACATACCGTCGCGAAGGAATGTAAAATTCTGGCGCCGTCCACGGCGCCCGCAAAGGAGCGAGCATGACCGTCATCGACGCGCGGGCCGTCGCCCCGCACGACGTCCCCCCGTTGTCAGACGACGTCGACGACGTCGACATGAGGCACCTCCGGTACTTCCTGGCCGTCGTACGGGCAGGCACCGTCTCGGCCGCCGCGCTGGAACTGCACATCGCCCAGCCGAGCCTGAGCCAGCAGATCCGCCGCCTCGAACGACGGATCGGCGTCCCGCTGTTCAGCCGCAGCTCGCGCGGCGTCGAACTCACCGAAGGCGGCCGGGTGTTCCTGAACGGAGTGCGGTCCATCCCCGGCCAGCTGCGCTCCGCCATCGCCGCCGCGGCGCCCGCACCCGCCACCTGGTCCGTGGGCGTGTGCGACGGAGTGCCCGCAGAAGTGCTCGGGGGGATCGAACAGGGCCTCCGCCACCACGCGGACGGTTCCGGGCGCCACGCGGACCGTCCCGGGCCCGACAGTCCGGGGCGCGGGCTGCGGCTGCGCTCGGTGGAATCCACACAGCAGCACCAACTGCTCGAACACGGCGAGCTCGACTTCGGGATCGTACGGCTGCCGACCAGGGCCACCGTCACCGCCGCCGGCCCGGCACTGGTCACGGCAACGGTCTGGGACGAGCCGCTCGGCGTGGTCCTGCAGAGCCGTCACCCGCTCGTCGCCAAGTTCTCCCTGACGGCACACGACCTCGGCACCCAGCGACTGCTCTGGTACGACACCGGGTGCGCGCCGGGCCAAACCAGCACCGTGATCGAGGAGTTGGCAGCACTGGGGTGGCGGCCGGAGCTGTGCACACTGGGCGACGACCAGCAGGCGCTGTTCGCCCACACGCTGCGCTCCACCCCCAACCTCGTCGCGCTGCGCCCCCGGTCCGCGGTCCTGGGGCTGCCCCAGCTCGCCTGGCGCCCGCTGGCAGACGCCGCCGCACCGCACGAGCGGCTCGCCCTCGTCGCCGCCGCGGGCACACCACAGAGCTCCGCCCTGCACCGGATCTCCAAAGCCGTCCGCCGGTCGGTCGCCGGACCGCCGGACGACCCGGAGAACGACGCCCCCATAGGCCCCGGCCTCTGACGGCCATTCACCCCGCATTCTCCTTTCCCGATCCATCCCCGATCCATCCCCGAACCATAGGTGAACCCGCATATCAGCCACGCATTTCTCGTCTTGGACGCGTTTCCTCTGAGCCCATAGCTTTTGTGGCAGAGAGGCCGAACCGGCCGAGATTCTTTTCAGGGAGAAAGCGTGATCACCACAAAGCTGACGGAACTGCTGGGAATCGAGCACCCCGTTGTGAGCGCGCCCATGGGGTCGGTTTCCGGCAGCCGGCTCGCCACCGCGGTCACCGCCGCAGGCGGCCTGGGACTTGTCGGAGTCAGCTACGGCGACGCCGGTTTCATCGAGGAGCACGTCGCCTCGACCGCCGAGGCCGGAGGCGTGTGGGGCGTGGGGTGCGTGATGTTCACCTTCGCCGAACGCCCCGGACTGTGGGACAAGGTGCTCGGATACGCGCCTCCGGTGGTCGCCCTCTCCTTCGGCAGCACGGAGCAGACCCGTCGGTACGTCACCGAGGCCCGGCAGAGCGGCGCCCTGGCCGTCGTGCAGATCCACGACCCCGAACAGGCCGCTGTCGCCGCCGAGGCCGGTGCCGACGTGCTGGTGGCCCAGGGCGCCGAGGCGGGCGGCCACCACAAGAAGCTTGCGACGTTTCCGCTGCTCCCCGCCGTGATCGACGCCGTTTCCGGTGCCGTCCCGGTGGTCGCTGCAGGGGGCGTGGCGGACGGCAGGGGCCTGGCAGCCGCACTCGCGCTCGGTGCGGACGGCGTCATGATGGGCACCCGCTTCGCCGCCACGCAGGAGTCCCTCGCCACCCCCGGGTTCAAGACCAACCTCGTGTCCAGGAACACCGCGGACACTGTCCGCACCCGTTCCTTCGACGTGGTCCGTGGCATCCCGTGGGACACCGCCTACCAGGCCCGCTCCGTGGCCAACGACTTCACCCGCACCTGGACGGGCCGGGACGAGGAACTCGCCGCGGCGCGCGCCGAGGTGGAGCCCGCGTGGGTGGCGGCCGTCGCGCAGGACGACACCACGCAGCGCGCCATGTTCGCGGGCGAGGTACTGGATCTCGTACGGGACATCCAGCCGGCCGGTGACGTGGTGCGCGGGGTGGTCACCGAGGCCGAAACGATCCTCGGCCGGCTCGGCGGGAATTTGCGCCGCTGAACACCCCGCGGAATCCAGAAGAATTCCCTTTCCTGGCAAATCGGCAATCCAGCAATCCAGCAATCCAGCAATCCAGCGATCCGGCCATTCGGCCATTCGGCAATCCGGAAATCCAGTAGTCCGGAAATTCACCATGAAGAGGCTTCGATGATTCACGTACTGACTCTGACCTATCTCCAGCCGCGTGACGTGGTAACGGCCCACATGGCCGAGCACAAGGAATGGCTGCGCGGCCACTCCAACCTCGGCCGCATCCTGCTCAGCGGCCCCAAGCCGGACGGCGGAGCGGTCATCGTCACCGCGGACCTCACCGACGACGAGGCCCGTCAGCTGATCGAGTCCGACCCGTGGCACCGCGACGGCATCGCCGCCTACGAAAGCGCCTCCTTCGAGGGCCGCAACGCCAGCCCCGGCATGGTCACTTCACCGGTCCCCGACGAGGCGGTGTTCCTCATCAACGTGGCCACCACCGAAGACGCCGAAGCGAGCGTCAACGCCCTCGCGACCGCCGTCGACCACGTCGCGGCCACCGCCGACGGGTTCCGCGGCTCCCGCCTCCTCACCAGCGTCGACGGCGACGCCGTGGTGAACCTCGCCGCCTGGACCGGGCAGAAGGAGTTCGACGCGATCTTCGACGACCCGGAGTTCATCCGCGGCTACCAGGCCTTCGCCGAGACCACGACCGGCGCGAAGTTCCGCCTCTACCGCACCAGCCGGGTGATCAGCCCGAACCTCTGACCCCGTCCATCAAATGCCCCAACGCACCCCGCACTCAGGAGAGTTGACGTGACACACCCCACTTCCCCGGCCGACTACGACCTCGTCGTCATCGGCTTCGGCGCCGCCGGCCTCGCCGCAGCGGTCAGCTACGCCGAAGCCACCGCAGACCGCGAGACTCCGTCCCGTATAGCCGTACTGGAACGCTCCACGAAGGAGGACCGCGGCGGCGCCACCCGCTGGACCGGCGCCTTCCTTCGGATCACCGAGGACCGCAAGCTGGACACCGACTGGGCCGACCACGTCAGCCGGGTCTCCGGCGGGCTCGCCGACATCGAGTACTGCCGCGTGGTCGAGCGCGAGACCCCGGGCACCATCGAGTTCATCGAGGGACACGGCGTCGAGGTCGCCTTCGACGACTTCCCGCTGCCCCACACCTTCGACGGCGGCACCCCGTCCATGGTCCCGCCCGCGGCTCCGCGCGGCGGCGGCGCCTCCATCGTCAGCAACCTCGCGGCCGTCCTGGAGAAGGACCCGCGCGTCGACATCCGCTACGAGACCGAGGCACTGCGCCTGAGCACGTCCGAGGACGGCACCGTCGACGGCGTCGTGGTCCGGGGCCGCGACGGACACACCCAGCGGCTGGCGGGGCAGTCCGTCGTCCTCGCCTGCGGCGGCTTCCAGGGCAACGTGGAGACCCTGACCCGCTACATCGGGGACCGGGCCTGCGAACTCCCGCTGCTCGCCCCGGGCATCGCCAACAACCGCGGTGACGCACTGCGCATGGCGCTCGACCTCGGCGCGGACACGGTCGGTCAGTTCGACATGATCCACGCCGAGCCCGTCGACCGCCGCAGCGAGTCCGCCGACGCGGTCCTCTACGGCTCCGCCACCGGCATCTTCCTCAACAAGAAGCTGAAGCGCTTCTTCGACGAGGGCCGGGACACCTGGGACAACACCTTCGAGCACGTCGGCCACGAGATCTGGAAGAACCAGGAGCAGGAGGCCTACTGGATCGCCGACGGCAAGACCCTGGCCATCCCCGGCATCGCCAACTCCTGGCTCAGCGACGTACCGCCGGAGCAGGCCGACACCCTAGAAGAGCTCGCCGAGAAGCTCGGCATCGACCCGGAAGGCCTGGAGAAGTCGGTCGCCGCATTCAACTCCGCCACCGGGCCGGGGGAGTTCGACCACACCCGGCTCGACGGCAAGGCCACCGTCGGCATCACGCCCCCCAAGTCCAACTGGGCCACCCCGCTCGACACCCCGCCGTTCATCGGCGTACCGCTCACCTCAGCCATCTGCTTCACCTACGGCGGCATCCGCACCGACCTCGACGGCCGGGTCGTCGCACCGTCCGGCACCGCGATCCCCGGCCTGTACGCGGCGGGCGAGGCCACCGGCCTCTACTACCACGCCTACCCGCCGGCCACCTCGGTGCTGCGTTCCCTGGTCTTCGGACGCCTCGCCGCACAGCACGCCGCCGCCACCGAGCACACCCCATAACCCCTCGCACCATCCAGCCGCTGGAGGAACCATGAGTATCGTCAACATCGATGTCACTCTTCGGGACGGGGGATACCGCAACAACTTCCACTTCCCCCTCTCCTACGCACTCAAGCACGCGAGACTGAGCGTCGACGCAGGCTTCGACTGGGTCGAAATCGCCTACCGCAAGGGCTCGTTCGCCCCCGTACCCCACCTCGGCCTGACCGGTCGCGGCGACGACGAGTACATCTCCGCGATGGCCCAGGAGATCGGCCCCGACAAGGTCGCCGTCATCCTCCACCCCAAGAACATCACCGAATCCGACCTGCCGGACATGTACGCGGCAGGCGCCCGCCTGGTCCGCATCATCCTGCCGCCCACCGACCCCGAACCCGGCCTCGACCACATCCGCCAGGCCAAGGAACTCGGGTTCACCGTAGGCGTCAACCTCGCCCGGGTGAGCCAGCTCTCCGCCCGTACGATCGCCCGGGTCTCGGCAGCAGCCTCGGACGCCGGATCCGAAGTGATGTACCTCGCCGACTCGAACGGCAGCCTCTCGCCCGCCGACACGGCCACCCTCACCACCCTCACCAAGTCGGTCGTCGACGGCGAGGTCGGCCTGCACGCACACAACAACCTCGGCCTCGCCCTCTCCAACGCCATCGCGGCCATGGAGAACGGCGCCACCTGGATGGACTCCTCGATCCAGGGCATGGGCAAGGGCCCCGGCAACCTCATCGCCGAGCAGTGGCTCGCCCACCTCGACCGGGCGGCCCCCGAGGAGAGCCGCCTCCAGCTCGCCCCCGCACTGGAACTCGCCGACCTGCTCCTCGCCAACATCCCGGAGGGCGCCCCGTCCCTGCCGCTCCCCGACCTGGTGCTCGGACAGTACGACCTCTCGGTCGAGCACCGGGCGAGCCTGCTCGGCTGCCACCACGAAAGCCTGTCCACCGCGCGCACGCTCGCAGTGGCCCGGTGACCAGCGCCGGACCGACCGTGCCGGTGGCGGACTTCACTCCGGCTGCCGGCCCGGAGTCCGCCGCCGGCGCGGCATGCGCCCTCGTCTTCGCCCCCGTCATCCCGCAGTGGGACGGCGGAGCCTTCTTCACCCCCGTCATCCACGCCCTCACCACCGCGGGACTGCGGGTACGAGTCGTCGACACGCTCGCCGCCTGGGACGAGTCGATCCCCTCCATGGAGGAGTTCGCCGACCGCTGGCACCGGATCCTCACCCAGTACGAGGACGGATTCGGGACACCACAGCTGATCTGCGGAAACGCCCTCGGCGGAGCACTCGCCCAGGCACTGCTCACCCGGCTCGCCCCGGAAACGGCCGCCCTGCTGGTGTCAGGACCCGCGGTCACCGACACCCTGCTCGACTCCCGCCTCACCGAGATCGCCGAGCTAGCCGAGGACGGCGCACTCGGCGCATCCCTCGCCCTGCTCGACCACTACGTGAAGTCCCACGGCACCGAGCCGGCCGGGACGGGGCGGCCTGGCCTCTCGGGCAGCCGTGCTGCGTCGGCCCCCTTGGCCGCCGGCGACCGGGCCGCCGCAGCACGGCGGATCGCGGGCGGGATGCGACTGCTCACCGGATCCGACGTATCGGCCGCCGTGGTACGACACCCCGGCCCGCTCCTGAGCATCGTCGGCGCCGACTCCCAACTCGTGGCCCGCAGACACACCGCAGCCGCACCCCACCACCGGATCGAGGCGCTCCCCGACACCGGCATGAGGCCGCACGCCGAGCACCCCGAGCAGGTGTCCTCCCTGATCACCACCTTCCTGGCAGAGAACGGACCGGCATGACCGACCGCAAGACCATCGCCGTACTCCCGGGCGACGGAATCGGACCCGAAGTGATGTCCGCCGCCCTCGAAGCAGTCGACCGGCTCGACCTCCCGCTGGACTTCCGCTTCGGCGAAATCGGCTGGGACTGCTGGCGCCGGGGCGGCGACCCCGTCCCGGAGCGCACCTGGAAACTCCTGGACGAGACCGACGCCGCCCTGCTCGGCGCGATCACCAGCAAGCCACTGCGCGAAGCGGAGGCCGAACTGGACGACAACCTGCGCGGCACCGGACTGCGCTTCGTCTCACCCGTCCTCCAACTGCGCCAGCGCCTCGGCCTGTACGCCAACGTCCGCCCCGTCACCGACCTGCAGCACGGCCGGTTCGACTTCGTGGTCGTCCGCGAGAACACCGAGGGCCTGTACGCGGGACTCGACTTCCACGGCCTGGACGAGCCGCTGTGGAACGCCGTACGCCACCACCCCAACGCCGCCGCCTCCGGACCCGAGGAAACCAGCGTCACCCTGCGCCTGCAGACCCGCTTCGGCATCGACCGGCTGCTGCGCTTCGGCTTCGAGCACGCCAGGTCGCACGGCTACCGGCTGCTCACCCTCGTCGACAAGCCCAACGTGCTGCGCAACAGCAGCAACCACCTGCGCGAGCGGCTCGAACTCATCGCCGCGGACTACCCCGAGATCGAAACCGAGATCCTCAACGTGGACGCGGTCGCGCTCTGGATGGTCCGCAGGCCCGAACGGTTCGGAGTCCTCGTCGCCGAGAACATGTTCGGCGACATCCTCTCCGACCTCGGCGCCGGCGTCATGGGCGGCCTCGGCCTGGCATCCAGCGGCAACATCGGCGACCTGGGCAGCTACTTCGAACCCGTCCACGGCAGCGCGCCCGGCATGGCCGGACAGGGCCGGGCCAACCCGACGGCAATGCTGCTCACCCTCGCCCAGTTGCTCACCCACCTGGACCTCCCCCTCCCCGCCCGCCAACTCACCGAAGCCGTAAGGACAGTGGTCCGGGCCCGCACCACCGTCACCTACGACCTGGGGGGAACCGCGAGCACCGGAGAGGCCGCCGCGGCAATCGCCGTGCAACTCCCCGCGACCGCCGTCCAACCCCCGCACCAGGAGCTCCCCGTATGACCTCCATGACCCCGATGACCAGTCTCGAACGCCTGTCGCACCTGGACACCGCCTCGATATCCGACGCCCTCGACAGCCTCGGCATCACCGGCGTACTGCCCGGCATCGCGGCACGCGTCCCCGGCGCCCGTACCACCGGACTCGCCTACACCGTCAGCTACGAGCCCATCGACACCACCGACAACACCTTCCACAACGCCGCCAACTACCTCGACGAGGTGCCCCCCGACTCGGTGGTCGTGGTCGACAACGCAGGCAGCACCCAATGCACCAACTGGGGCTCCCTGCTGACCACCCTCGCCCAGCGCCGCGGCGTCCGCGGCACCGTACTGCACGGCTCGGCCCGCGACCTCACCGAAATCCAGGCAGCCGCATACCCCCTCTACAGCACCGGCGTGACCATGGTCAGCGGCAAGAACCGGGTCCAACTCGCCGCAACAGGAAGGGACATCACCATCCACGGCACCACGGTGCGCCCTGGAGACATCGTCGTCGCCGACGACAACGGCGCGCTCGTGGTACCCGCCGAACACGCCGAAGAGACCGCCACCCGGGCGGAACGCGTGGAGCAGACCGAGCAGGCCATCGCCGCAGCGGTCACCGACGGAATGCGCCTCGACGAGGCCCGCCGACGCCACGGCTACGCCACGCCCTGGGCCCAGCCGGCCGGCAACACGCCCGGGAGCAGCCGTGGTTGACGTCGGCGACGGCGTCGTGGACGTCCACTACCACGCAGGCCCCGACCTCTACCGACGCCGCCTGACCTCGTGCCGGGCCGCCCGCGCCTACGCCGAGATAGGCGGCTGGGTCGTGGTCAAGAGCCACCTGGGATCCACCGCCGCGCAGGCGTGGGAAGCCCGCGAGGCGGGCCTGCCGGTGTCCGGCGCGGTGGTCCTCAACGACCTGGTCGGGGGCGTACGGACACAAGTCGTCCAGCAGGCCGTGTACGAACACGGCCCCGACAGCCCCGCCAGGCTGGTCGTCCACCTCCCCACCCTCACCGGACCCGCACACCCGACCGCACTGCACCGCACCCCCTTCCACCCACTGCTGGACGCGGACAGCTGGCGAGGAGCAGGAGTACTGGACTCCGACGGCCAACTGCGCCCGGAAGTACGGGAAGTGCTGCGAGCCGCCCGCGACCTGCCCGTCGTACTAGCCACCGGACACTGCAACAGGGAAGAGATCCTCAAGGTCATCGCCGAAGCAGTCCGCCTCGAAGTACCGCGCCTGCTCCTCACCCATGCCACCCACCCGATGTCGGGACTCACCGAGTCCGACCTCGCAGACCTGTCCCAACTGGACTCCGTATACGTCGAGTTGACCTCGCTCACCCGCCTGCTCGGCCACCACGACGCGGCCCGCTTCCGGACCGTGCTCGACGCCCACCCCCGAGTGGTCTACAGCTCGGACCTCGGCCAGCCGGACCAGCCGACCGTACGCGAATGGCTGGAACTCAGCAGCACCTGGTTCACCGAAGCGGGCCTGGACGAGAAGAGAATCCGCGAGGTGACATCCACGAACCCGGCACGCCTCCTGGCCCCGTGACAGCTTGCCGCGCCGACCGGGGTTCCTTGTGACAGCCTGCCCGTAACCACCAGGACTCCCACGACAGCCTGCCGTGTCCACCGGGATTCCTCGCGACAGCCTGCCCGTAACCACCGGGGTTCCCAGCCCGACCACCAGGGCTCTGCGTGACAAGCCCGCCGCGCCCTTACGGTTCCGCCCCGTCCCCCCCCCGTGGCCCTTATGGTTCCGCCCCGCCGCCCCGGTGGCCGGGGCGGAACCGCCGGGCATCCCCGGCCGGCGAGCGCCGCCCACCCACGGCACGCCACCCACACCCTCGTACCCCACCGTTGGAGGCCCCGCCGTGACACCGACCGACCACCACACGCCCCACCACACGCCCCACCACACGCCCCACCTCCCGCGCCGCCGCCTGCTCCGTACCGCTCTCGCCACCACGGCCGCAGCACTCTCCCCGCTCTCGGGCCACATGCCAGGCACCGCACAGGCCGCAACACCACCCGGACAACGGGAGGAGCCGAAACACCACTACTCCGCCTACATCGGCGCACTCAACGACCAGTCAGCCGTACGCACCCTCACCCTCGGCGACACCCGCCTGACGTACATCGTCGACGGCGCCATGGAACTGGACACCACCGGATTCCTCCCCGCAATCCCCGCCTCCTACTGGGCGCGCCACCCCGAAGCGCTGACGCCCTCCGGCCGCGTGGCCGCCTCAGCAGGAGGCGTCCTCGTCGAGCGGGGCCGACGAAAACTGCTGATCGACGCAGGACTCGGCAGCAACGTCCTCGACGGCTCGCTCGGCACCTCCCGCGGCGGCGCCCTGCTGCACACTCTGCGAAAACTGCGGGTGCCGCCGGAATCCATCGACACCGTCGCGTTCACCCACCTCCACACCGACCACACCGGCCTCGGCTTCCGCAAGGACCGCACCCAAGCGCTCAGCAAAACCTTCCCCCGCGCCGACTACCTGGTGGCCGGCACGGAATGGGACCCCTTCTGGCGGGGCGAGGTGGAGACGGGCGCACCGTCCTGGGACGGGTTCATGGTGCCGATGTCCCATGTGCTGCGGAGGTTCGACGACGGCGACGAAGTATGGCCCGGAGTCACCGCACTGATCACCCCCGGCCACAGCCCCGGCCACACCACCTACGTCGTCTCGGCGTCCGGCAACAGGCAGATCCTGATATTCGGCGACGCCTTCCACACTCCCGCCCAACTGACCCACCCCGAATGGCCCTCCGGCCCCGATACGGACGTCGACGGCGTACTCGAAGCCCGCACCACCCTCCTCGCACAACTCCGCAACCCCCGCACCTACGGGTTCGCCTTCCACTTCGGCGACCAGGCCTTCGGACACGTCCCACCCCACCGCACCGGCAACGCCCACTGGCAACCCCTTCCCGCCCGCGAACTACTCCCCACCCCTGTCCGTCTGTCCTGACAGTTGTGGGGCCTTCGGCGCTGTGTTGTCGCGGTCAGGCGAACATCTCGGCGAGCGGTGGGTGGGTGGCTGCGTGTCCATCAGCTCGCGTACCAGGTAGTCCCAGCAGCGGGTGCGTACGTAGGCCATGCGATCGATGTGTGTGCTCGGCTCCGGGTAGGACGAGGAGCTCGAAGTCTGTGTGGGCGGCGGTGAGCTGGAGGCGCGGGCCCAGGCTTCGGGTTGGCCGGGCCGCCGCAGGATTCCCCTCTCCGTAGACGTCTGTTTCCCTGTCGCCCGCTTCACGCAGAACCGTTCCGGTGCCGCCCAGCCGGTCACGGCGACACCGCGCAGTAAGCGGCGCTCGCCGAGGGCATCGGTGGAGGCGGAAGCCGGGCGGCGGGCTTCGCCGACGGGCTGGACCTGCATCAGCTCCTGGACGCGCTGCGGCTCTCCGCCCGCACGGGACACCGGATCGACCGGCTCACGAAACCGTCGGCCCCGCTCAGTTCTCCGTGGCCGACGACGCACTGACGACGGCTGTGAGCAGCCCGGGGAAGAGCCGCCCCAGGTCGCCGTCGCGCAGCTCGTTCATGCGTGAGGTGCCGACGTAGTACTGGCGGATCACTCCGGCCTGCCGCAGGACCTTGAAGTGGTGGGTTCCCGTGGAGCGTGACACCGAGATGTCGAAGGTTCCGCATGCCATGTCGTCCGGTGCCTGGGCGAGCTGACGCACGATGCTCCGGCGTACCGGGTCCACGAGCGCGTCCAGCACCCCCTGAAGGGTGATCGCCTTCGTCTCGGGATGGTCCGTGATGCGTTCCGTGGTGGTCCGTGCTGCCACAGCTGCTCACCTCCCCTTTCGGTCTCCCAGAATACTACGGTCGGCATCATAGGTTGATGCTCATCAAAGTTTGACAGTCATCAACCTATGGCGTTCAGTGGAACACGACGCACGGGCCCCAAGCGCGCCCGAGGGAAATGCAGTTGGGCGGTTTCACCCCTCACGTGAGCACCCTCCCGCACCGATCCCCGCAGGAGAAGAAAGATGGCTTCAGTCCACACCGGAGTGACACCCACACCTGTGCCGGAGAAACGCGAAGTGCCCAGTGGCCTGAAGATCACGGCTCTGGCGACCGGATTCGTCATGGCGACCCTGGACGTCACCGTGGTCAACGTCGCCGGCGCCACCATCCAGGAGGAGTTGCGGACCAGCCTCACGCAGCTGACCTGGATCGTCGACGGCTACGTGCTGACCTTCGCCTCGCTCCTGATGCTCGCCGGCGGACTCGCCAACCGCATCGGCGCGAAGAAGATCTACCTGTGGGGAATGGGCGTCTTCTTCCTCGCGTCACTGGCCTGCGCACTGGCGCCCAACCCCGAAGCACTCATCGCGGCACGCTTCGTCCAAGGCGCGGGCGCAGCACTCTTCATGCCCAGCTCCCTGTCACTGCTCGTCTTCTCCTTCCCCGAGAAGCGCCGGCGCACGAAGATGCTGGGCCTGTGGTCAGCGATCGTCGCCACCTCGTCCGGCCTTGGCCCCACCGTCGGCGGCCTGATGGTGAGCGCGTTCGGCTGGGAGTCGATCTTCCTGCTGAACCTGCCCATCGGCGTGATCGGGATGTACATGACCTATCGCTACATCGCGCCGGTCGATACCCGGGCCACGCGATTGGCCGTCCCCGGCCACGTGACCTGGATCCTGCTCCTCGCCGCCATCAGCTTCGCCCTGATCGAAGGACCCCAACTCGGCTGGACAGCAGGACCGGTCGCCGTCGCCTACGTGATCACCGCCGTGGCAGCGCTCACCCTGGTGATCCGCGAGCGGCGCGCGACCAACCTCGTGATGCCCTGGCTCCTCTTCCGTCACTCCGGCTTCGCCGGCGCCAACATCGTCGGATTCCTCTTCAACTTCGCCCTGTTCGGATCGACGTTCATGCTCGGGTACTACCTCCAGCACGCCCGCGGCGCCTCCCCCTTCGAGGCCGGACTGCAGCTGCTCCCGATGACGATCTTCTTCCCGGTGGCGAACATCGTCTACTCCCGCATCTCCGCCCGCTTCTCCAACGGCGCTCTCCTGACCGTGTTCCTGCTGCTCGCCGGAGTCGCCTCACTGACGATGGTCACCATTTCCCAGAGCACCCCCTACTGGGTGGTCGCCGTGGCCGTCGGTGCGGCGAACATCGGCGCCGGCATCATCTCGCCCGGCATGACCGCGGCCCTCGTCGACGCTGCCGGACCGGCACACGCCAACGTGGCAGGTTCTGTACTCAACGCCAACCGCCAGATCGGCTCCCTGGTCGGCATCGCCGTCGTGGGCGTCATCCTGAACTCCCTCACCGACTGGAACCACGGAGCAGCGCTCTCCTTCCTCGCGGTCGGCGTCGCCTACCTGCTGGGTGGCCTCGGCGCCTGGCGCCTCATTGCCCGCCCCGAGCGGCGGTCCGCCGCGGCAGCAGCGGCCTGACCAGCTTCAGACAGGGGCTCGACGCCCGGACCGCGCATGCTGGGACATCAAGCGCCTGCATTCCTGCAGGCGCTCTTCCACGTCACCCGCCACGACACGGACGGAACGTCCACTTGACCCAGGGCTTCCAGCAGCAGCTCATCCGAGATCGCGTGAAAGGCTTCACCGACGGGAGAGTCGGCCAGCGGTCCGTGCGCAGGGAGATGCACCACCAGGTCGCAACCGTCCTCGACGGGTGCCAGAGCCAACTGACCGATCTGGTCGACGGCTTCTTCGAAAACAGCAGTCGGCCCGGTCCTGCGGGCCGTTGCCGGACGGGCATGCTCGTCAGGAGAACGCCCGAGCGCCAGACGCGTCTTCGCATAGATCCATTCGTGAAGAACGGAACCGTCCGAGAGAAAGCCGTCGGAAAGAAGAGCCTCGCCCACACGCCGTTCGGTGAACCGGCGGATCGTCAGCTGCAGCAGCTCGGCTTCGCCGCAGTCCTCCAGGCTCTTCGCGGTGCCACCCCGCGGATCGCACACAGCCACGGGGTGTGTAACCGAGCCGGGTGGGCCACCAGCGGTCGCCGGTGCGCCCTGTGCCTGTTACGTGAGCGACTGTAGGTTGTTAGTGGCTCACGGGGGCTGCCCCCCTTACCGGGAAGGGGAAACCGTGCGACGCAGGCGTTCGAAGACCGTAACGGCCTTAATGTCAGCGGCACTTGTAGGCGCAGTGATGGCGCCCGCGGCGGCAGCGCCGCAGCCTACGACTGCCGACGGGATCTGGCGCATGGACGGCTATGACACCGTCCTGTCGATCGCGGACGGACACCTGCAGGAGTACCAGACGACAGCGGTGAGCTGCGTGAAGGGCGCCGTCGCGAACCGGACGGCCCCGGGCACGTACAGCACCACGGGCGGAACAGTCTTCACCGTCCGGCCGCCGGGGACGCTGCGGGTGGCCGGTTCGTCGGGGGACAGGACGCTGCACCGGCTGACGGAGCTCCCGCAGGCGTGCCGGCAGCCCATGGCCAAGGACCCCCTCACAGCGTTCGACACCTTCTGGCAGACCTTCGAGGAGAACTACCCCTTCTTCGCGGCCAAAGGCATCGACTGGCACGCCGTACGGGACACCTTCCGCCCCAAGGTGCACGCGGGAACGACCAGGACCGAGCTGCTCTCCCTCTTCGGCGACATGGTGAAGCCGCTGTACGACGCGCATGTCGTCGTCTACGACGGCGACCGCTTCTTCGTCCAGATACGCCCCGGCACGACCCTGCTCACCCCGGAGCTGGACACCAAGGTCAAGAACCACATCGTGCGGCGCGACCTCCACGGCAAGAAGCCGCAGGAATTCGCGAACGACCGGATCAGCTATGCGGACCTGCCCGGCGGACAGGGCTATCTGCGCATCTCGGCGTTCGGCGGATTCCACCCCAAGGACCCGTCGTACGCCGCCCAGTTGACCGAGCTCGACAAGGCGCTGGACACCGTCCTCACCGCCGAGCGCACTGCCTCGCTCAAAGGGCTGATCATCGACGTACGGGCCAACGGCGGCGGCTACGAGGCCCTCGGAGTAGACATCGCGAAACGCCTCACCGACACCCCGTACCTCGCCTACAGCAGGCGCACCCAGTACACCCCTCCCCAGCCCGTCCGTGTGACACCCGAACAGGGAGCCCCCCGCTACACCGGCCCGGTCGCCGTACTGACCGCGGGGACGACGATCAGCGCGGCCGAGACCTTCACCCAGGCCCTCATCAACCGGCCCGGCAGGACCGTGCGCGTCGGAGAGCCCACCCAGGGCGTCTTCTCCGACGTCCTGGAACGCAAGCTCCCCAACGACATGGCGTTCTGGCTCCCGAACGAACAGCTCCTGACCCGCTCGGGCCACACCTTCGACGGCACCGGCATCCCACCGCACCTGCGCACACCGGTCTTCACCCAGGAAGAATTCGACAAGAACCGAGACTCGGCCTTCGACACCGCGGTCGCGGCCCTCCGGCGCTGAAGCACGCAGGAGAGGGCCGCGCCAGGCGATTGCCCGGCACCTTGGCTAGGTCTCTCGGGGACCTGTTCGACACCTTCGAGCACGAAGCGTTCCGGCTGATGTGCGTTGTGTGTCTTGCACTGTGTGAGTGTCACCTGCCTGCACTGATACGGCGCCGGTGCAAGGCGGGTGCCGACGGTATGGGTGTCGCCGGGCTGGTGAAGAGTGCTGTCGTTTCCCGAGTAAAGCCGATGACGCGTGTGTAGGCAGGGTCCAGGTCGGGCGGCACGGCAGAAGCCCGCTCGGGGGCCTAGGGCGGGATTGTGTCTGGCTCGCCGCTGGCGCGCCCGAGCAGCCTCGTGAGCCGCTGTACGTCCCTCAAGGGGTAAGCCTGCGGGCCACGTCGGAATTCGGGTTGGCGAATAGAACGACTTGGTGCGCCATTCAGGAACGCTCGGGGTAGTGGTGCGCGGAGAGCGGATAAAGGAGCGGATTGGCGAAATGACGCACGCCCGACGGGGCGTCACGCCCGCCTTCCCGAGGGTGGGTTGGGCGTCGCCGGGGGTGGGTTCCGATTCCATAGGCAACCCGGAGTCTAACTTTGACGCACACTCAGACCTTCGGCCATGTTCGCGGCGACCCTTCACTGTAGCCAGCAGCCCGCGAAGCGGGCTCAACTCGACTACGGAGTAGGCGAGTTGCCAGCGCGGAGTGCTGGAC
>NZ_JBSGZD010000071.1:0-30725 GCF_053610825.1 Streptomyces sp. NPDC054863
GTCGTAGCCCGCGATGTCGCCGTTGTTGATCGGCGGGTACGGGTCCGGGCAGTCGCCCGGCACGCAGGGCCCGAGTCCGCCCGGCAGCGGATCCGCCCGCACCGCCTGGGGTGCGGCTGCCGCCGGGCCGGTCATGCCCAGCGGCAGGAACACGGCGCCGGCGGCGAGCCAGGTCACCCCCGCCGCTCTGAGCCCCGTACTGCCGAATCCGCCAAGGACCGTGTGCACCGTGGTCACCACTCCTCCGTCGAGACATGAGAAATCGAGACATCGACGAGACATCGCCACGCCGACAATCCGCTGCCCGTAATGTGCTGATACCTCATCAGCCCGGCGAGCGGGAAGCGTCCGGCCGGGTACGGAAATCACCCGGATGCCGCCTTTGCGCGCACGCCGCACGACGACGGCTGCCCGAGCCGTACGGGCCGTGCGGAAAACGCTCCACCGCCTCACCGTCCCGAAGTGCCCGATACCATAGCTTTCCGGTGTGATTGGAACCTTTCCGGCGCTCCTGGAGCGCCCCGACTCCCCGCCGCCGAGCACTCCCCCCGCCCCGCCCGCGCCCGCCGCGCCCCGCCGTCTCAGGTCCCGGCTCCGGCTCGCCGAGGGGGCCGCCGTCGTACTCGGCACCGTGGGCACGGCCGTCCAGGCAGCACGGCTCGGGCACTGGCTGATCGACGACGCCGCGATCACCTTCGCGTACGCGCGCAGCATCGACGAGGGCCACGGCCCCGTCCAGCAGCACGGCGCCGAAGCGGTCGAGGGGTACTCCAACCCCTCCTGGCTGGTCCTCCTCGTCCTCGGCCGCAGGCTCGGCCTCTTCGACAGCGGCAGGACCCTGGCGGGCGTCGCCGACCTGGTCTGGTACCCCAAGCTCCTCGCGCTGCTCTGCGTGGCCGGGATTCTGGTCGCGGTGACCGCGACCGCACGCGCCGCCTTCCCGGCCCGGCCCCTCGCCGCCCCCGCCGTGACGCTCCTCGCGGGAGCGGCGATCGCGGGCAACTTCTCCCTCGTGATCTGGCTGTTCTCCGGACTGGAGAACCCGCTGTACGCGCTGGCCGTGTCCGTGCTCGCCGCCGTACTCGCCCGGGCCGCGGCCCGGCGCACCCTGCTCGCCGGACGCACCGCGACCGCCGCCGGGCTGCTCGCCCTGCTGGCGGCGCTGACCCGCCCGGACGGGGCGGCCTACGCACTGGCGTATCCGGTGGTGCTGCTGCTGTTCGCCCACCGCGGGGAGGTGCGCCGGAGCGCGGGCCTCGCCGCCGCGTCACTCGCCGCGTTCGCCCTGCCGTACGGCTCCTTCCTGCTCTGGCGGCACGCGACCTTCGGGCGCTGGATCCCGAACACGGCCGTCGCGAAGTCGCAGGGCGCACCCGCCCTGGCCGAACTCGCGCGCACCGGCGAGCTGTTGACGTACGCCGGCTGGCTGCTGGTGCTGCTCCTGGCCGGGTGTACGGGCCTGGCGCTGAGCCGTCCCGGCCGGGCCCGCCGGGCGGTGGCGGCCGTCCTGGTCCCCCTCGCGCTCGCCCTCGGTGTGTACGGGGCGCTCGCCGCCGACTGGATGACGATGTACCGCTTCGCCACCCCCGTGTGGTCGGTGGGCGCGCTGGCGGCCGGGCTCGTCCTGGTCGCGGCCTGGCCCGAGGTTCCCGCCCGCGGGCGCCCGGTGCTGGCGGGCACCGCGGTCGTCGCCCTCGTCCTCTCCGTCGCCGGACGGCAGGACGCGGAGGCCCGCTTCGAGGCCCACCCGACCGTCCCGATGTGCTACGTGGCCCAGCGCTACGGCGAGACCTTCAACTCCTACGCGGACCAACTGGGCCTGGACGAAGCCACGTTGGCGCTTCCCGACCTCGGCGGCACCCTCCTCGCCACCCGGCTGACGGCCCTGGACATCGCCGGGCTCACCGACCGCCGCCTCGCCGACGCCCACGCCACCCACGACACCGCACGGATCCGCGACCACGTACTGCGCGAGGTGCGCCCGGAGTTCGTCCACGTCCACAGCGCGTGGAGCCGCAGGACCGGCCTCACCCGGGAGGTGCTGGCCGCCCACGGCTACGTACCGCTGGCGCTCAGGGGCTCGCACGGCGACTGGCTCCGGTACGACGCCGTACGCGACAAGCGCCGCATCGAAGCGGTACGGGGCTGGGCGCAGGAGCACGTGAACCGCCTCGACCGGCGGGAGTACGAGTCCGGCAGGGCAGGGTGCGGGGACACGCTGCTCCCGGGCCGGACGGCGGCGCGCGAGACGACCGACAAGTGATGCGAAAGGATGCAGGGATGCACCGACAGGACGTGACGGAAAGTCTGGATGCCCGGCCGCTGAGCAGGGACGCGGTGTCCGCGTGGGTGGAACTTCACGAGGCGGTCGAACGGGTCGACCGGGTCGGTGCGCACGTCGACGCGGAGGAGCTCGCCGAGGTGCTGGACGACCCCAAACTCGACCTGGAAAAGGACAGTCTGGGCTGGTGGGACGGGCCGCGCCTGGTGGCGTACGCCGTGCTGCACACGCCGCACGGCGCCGTGGACGGGGCGCGCTTCCAGGGCGACGCCGCGGTGCACCCCGACTGGCGGCGGCGCGGCATCGGGTCCCGGCTCGTCGCCTGGCTGGAAGCCCGGGCACAGGCGCGGCACGCGGCGGACCCGGAGCTGTCCGCGCTGGAGGGCGAGCTGCTGCTCGACGGGAAGGCCGGTGACGAGGGCCTGCTCAAGCTGACCGAGAAGTGCGGGTTCGTACCCGCCCGTTGGTGGTTCCTGATGAAGCAGCCGCTGGACGGGGAGCGTCCCGAGCCCCGCCCGGCCCCCGAGGGCACCCGTCTGGTGCCGTACGGGACGGAGTACGACGAGGCCACCCGGCTCGCGCACAACGACGCCTTTCGCGACCACTGGAACTTCGTCCGGCTCGACAGGGAGGACTGGCGCACCTGGCTCACGGGCGCCGGCTGGGCCAGGCCCGAGATGTCCCGGCTGCTGGTCTCGGGCGACGAGGTGGTGGCGTACCTCCTGGCGGAGGAGAGCGAGGCGGAGACGGCCGCGACGGGCCGCCGGGACTGCCATGTCGGCCACCTCGGGACCCGGCGGGCCTGGCGCGGCAGGGGCGCGGCACCCGCGCTGCTGGCGGAGCTGCTGGGCGCGGCGCGCGATGCCGGGTACGACACGGCGTCACTGACCGTGGACACGGCCAACCCGAGCGGTGCGCTGGGGTTCTACGAGCAGGCCGGGTTCGTGGTGGACCGCGAGACGGTGACGTATGCGCGGGCGCTGGGTCCCGTGGGGTGAAGGTCCGTCGGGGTGAGGTACGTCCGCCCCGGGCCGGAGCCTGGGCGCGGTGCGCATCCGTGGGTGGAGCACTGTTCGGCGACGGCGTGATCGTGAGATGTTGCCCGGGCAGGCCGTCCTCACCTTCGCGCAGGAGACAGACATGCCCACGCTCTTTCCCGCCCTCGAAACAGCGGGTCACGCCCCCGCCCTGCGGTTCGGCGACCGCGAGTTGGACTACGCAGGACTGAGAGCGGCGGCCTCGGCCACGGCGGTCCGCCTCGCCGGGGCCGAGCGGGTCGCCCTCTGGGCCACCCCGACCCTGGAGTCCGCGGTGGGAGCGGTGGCAGCCCTCCTCGCCGGGGTTCCCCTCGTGCCGGTCAACCCCGGCAGCGGCGCCCGCGAGCTCGCGCACGTCGTGGCCGACAGTGCGCCAGGACTCGTCATCGCGGCCCCGGGGGCGGAGCTGCCGGAGCCGTTGGCAGGGCTGCCCGTCGTACACCCGGACCTCGCACCGGCAGGACCGCTGCCCGCCCTCCCCGAAGAGCCCGGTGACGAGGAGCCCGCGCTCGTCGTCTACACGTCCGGCACCACGGGCCCGCCGAAGGGGGCGATCCTGCCGCGCCGGGCGATCCGCGCCACCCTCGACTCCCTCGCCGAAGCCTGGAAGTGGACCGGGGACGACGTCCTGGTGCACGGCCTGCCGCTGTTCCACGTCCACGGGCTCGTGCTCGGCGTCCTGGGGCCGCTGCGCAGGGGCGGCAGCCTCCGCCACCTCGGCCGCTTCTCGCCCGACGGGGTCAGGGAGGAGCTGACCGACGGGGCCACCGTGCTCTTCGGCGTGCCGACGATGTACCACCGCCTCGCCGAAGCGCTGCCGGCCGACCCGGCCCTGGGGAAGGCCCTCGCCGGTGCCAGGCTCCTCGTCTCCGGCTCCGCCGCGCTGTCCCGACGCGACCACGAGGCCATCACCGGGGCGACCGGTCAGCAGGTCGTCGAGCGGTACGGCATGACGGAGACGCTCATGAACACGAGCGTACGACCGGGTGGCGTGCCCCGACCAGGCAGTGTGGGAACGCCGTTGGACGGCGTCGAGCTGCGCCTCGTGGACGACGAAGGACGGCCCGTCGACGCCCTGGACGGAGAGACGCTCGGCGAGATCCAGGTGAAGGGCCCGAACCTCTTCACCGCCTACCTGGGCCGGCCGGACGCCACGGAGGCAGCCTTCGACCAGGGCTGGTTCCGTACCGGCGACATGGCGACACGGGACGCCGACGGATCCGTGCGGATCGTGGGCCGCCGCTCCACCGACCTGATCAAGAGCGGCGGCTACAAGATCGGTGCGGGCGAGATCGAGAACGTGCTCCTGGAACACCCCGCCGTCGCGGACGCCGCCGTCACCGGCGAACCCGACCCCGATCTGGGGGAGACCGTCGTCGCCTGGATCGTTCCGAGGGACGCGACGGCGCCGCCGAGCGCACAGGAGCTCGCCGACCACGTCGCCGGCCAGCTCGCCCCGTACAAGCGCCCCCGGATCGTACGGCTGCGGGAGTCGCTGCCCCGCAACGACATGGGGAAGATCATGAAGAAGGCGCTGCGGGACTGAGCCGGGCACCGCCCGAGCCGCCTGTGGGGTCGTACACCCGGACCCGTACCCCGTCGGCGTCCTCGTCGGCGACGTACGCCACCGTGATGTCGGAGGGCGCCGGGGCGGGCTGCGTCGGCGCGAGGGTCAACCGGGCACGTTGCCGCGCAGCAGCAGGGCGGCGAGGGCCAGGGCGTTCCCGCGTGCGGAGGCGATGTCGAGGCCGGTGAGTTCGGTGATTCTGGCGAGCCGGTTGTCCACGGTGTTGGGGTGCAGCCCGAGATGGTGTGCGGTGCTGCGCCGGTCGTGCCGGTGTTCGAGGTGGACGCGCAGGGTCTCGATGAGTTCGGGCCGGTCACCGACCGGGTCGAGCAGTGCGGCGATGCGGTCGCTGCTCTCGTCGTGGCGGGAGAGGTGGTACTCCAGCAGGACGTCGTCCATGCGGTGCGGGCCGGGGGGCCGGCCGCAGGCGCGGGCGACCCGGACGATGTCGGTGGCGGTACGGCCGGCGGCCGGTACGTCCTGGGCGGTGGCGGCGGCTACCGCGGCCAGTCGCACACCGTCGCCGCAGACCTGCCGGAGCCGGGTGGCCAGCTCCGCGCAGAGACGGTCGCCGTCCGGGTCGTCGGCCCGCTGCGGAACGATCACATGGCCGCCGTCGGTGCCGAGCAGGGACACCGCACCGGCGCCGAGCAGGCGGTCGAGAACGGTCTGGACGCGGCGGACCCGGCGGCGGCCCGCGACGGCCGTGGCCGTCGGCAGCCGTTCCTGCGCGACATGGAGGTGGACGACGAGGGAGCGGCCTGCCAGCCCCAGTTCCTCGAAGGCCCGCGCGGGCGGCAGCGAGCCGTCCAGCAGTCCGCGTACCAGCGAGCGGTGGTGCTCGCGGCGTTCGGCGGAGAGCGCGGCCTGCTCGTCGAGGTAGGTCTCGGCGACGGCGCCGATGATGGCTTCGTGACCGCGCAGGAGGAAGTCGACGAGTTCGATGAGCGCGCCCTCCTCCCCTTCGGCGGCCTCGGCCCTGAGCGCCTGCCACAGGACGTAGACGCCCGTGGAGTGGCTGCGCAGCAGGGTGTGCAGGGGCATGCCTTCGTCGGCGCGCTGGGCGGCACGCTCGCGGAAGAGACTGTGGTCCCCTGCGCGGCTCCGGGTGTCGCGCACCCGGCGCAGGAAGAGGCGTAGCCCGCTGCGGACCGTCGCGGCTATCTCCACGTCCTTCACGTCGGCGGGGAGATCGGCGTACCCCGGCAGGTGCTCGAAGGTCTCGCGGGCCATGTGGCGGGCGAGCTCGTTCACGCGGCCCTCGCACCGGGCGGCGAGGGCCTGCGCGGCGGGTGAGAGCGGCGGGTACGAGCGGTGCTGGTCGATCGGCGGATCGGGGGGCAGGTCGCTGGGCACCGGGCGGTTCCTCCGGACGGAGTGTGACGGATCACAAGTCGGGGCGCGCCCGACTGTGAGGACGGAGGGTATCTCCCCGCCATGATCCGGAACAGACTCCGTGGACATCAGCCGACCACCGCAGCGGGCAGGCGCGGTGGTCCCCGAGCGCGAGCACGAGGAGCCGGACGCTATGACGGAGCACAATTCCAGCGGTCACCACACCTCCCGCGGTCACCGCGATTCCAGCGGCTACATCGACTACGCGGACCGGGTCTGGTCCGGCGAGGAGTCGCTGCTCGCCCATTTCACGGGGAAGTTCACCGACGGCGGCCTGGTACGCATCGGCGACCGGACCGGCTTCTTCCCCGCCTTCGCCAACGTGGCCGTGTTCGACACCGGGGACGGCCTGGTGCTGATCGACTCGGGTGACTTCCGTACCGCCGTCCCCCTGCACGAGTCGGTACGAGGCCACTCCGCGGCGCCCGTGAGCACGGTGGTCTACACCCACGGCCACGTGGACCACGTCTTCGGTGTGGGGCCCTTCGACAGGGAGGCCGCCGAGGCCGGGACCCCCCGCCCCGAGGTCGTCGCCCACGAGGCGGTGACGGCACGCTTCGACCGCTACCGGGAGACGGCCGGCTACAACACCTGGATCAACCGCAA
This sequence comes from Streptomyces sp. NPDC054863, assembly GCF_053610825.1. Classification (NCBI taxonomy): domain Bacteria; kingdom Bacillati; phylum Actinomycetota; class Actinomycetes; order Kitasatosporales; family Streptomycetaceae; genus Streptomyces; species Streptomyces sp. NPDC054863. Next base: position 6,887 of record NZ_JBSGZD010000071.1, read on the forward strand.
GCAGTTCGGCGTCCCGTCCCTGGAGTGGCCGACGGACTACCGCTACCCTGACACGACGTACCGCGATCAACTCACTCTGAAGCGCGGCGAGTTGACCTTCGAGCTGGTGCACGCCCGCGGCGAGACCGACGACCACACCTACGTGTGGACACCTGAACTGCGGACCCTGTGCACGGGCGACCTCTTCATCTGGAACTCGCCCAACGCGGGCAACCCGCAGAAGGTGCAGCGCTACCCGGTGGAGTGGGCGCGGGCGCTGCGCGACATGCAGGAACTGGGCGCCGAGGTGCTGCTCCCGGGGCACGGGGTGCCGATCCTCGGAGCCGACCGCATCCGGCAGGCACTCGGCGACACGGCGGAACTGCTCGAATCGCTGTGCACCCAGACCCGGGACCTGATGAACGCGGGCGCGCGCCTCGACGAGGTGCTGCACGGGGTGAAGGTCCCGCCGGGCCTCCTGGAGAAGCCGTACCTCCACCCGGCCTACGACGAGCCCGAGTTCGTCGTACGGAACCTGTGGCGGCTGTGGGGCGGCTGGTACGACCAGAACCCGGCGCACCTCAAGCCCGCCCCCGAAACCGCGCTGGCCGCTGAACTCGCCGAGGCGGCGGGAGGCGCGCGGGCGCTGGCGGACCGGGCCGAGCGGCTGCTCGGGCGCGGGGAACTGCGGCTGGCCTCGCACCTGGCCGAGACCGCCGCGCTGGCCGCCCCCGCCGACCGCGAGGTGGCCCGGATCCGGGCCGAGGTCTTCGCCCGCCGGGCCGGGCAGGAGACCTCGACGATGGCGCGCGGAGTCTTCCACTGGGCGGCTGCGGAATCCGCCGCCGTGGCGGAGGGCACGGACGTCGCCACGGAACTGACGCGCAGCGACGAAGGGCGGCGCCGGGCCGCGGGCGCCATCAGCGTGGGCGCGGTCGACGACGAGAGCTGCGGATGCGGCGGCGTCCCCACGGACGAGAGCCCGAACTCCGGCGCTGAGCAAGGGGCGTGACCATGGAGGCAGAGTCCGCCGCGACAGGGCGGGGAGGTCCGGCCGGCGGCCGGCGGGCCTGGACGACCACCTGGCTGCTGCTGGTCTTCATGCTGGTGAACTTCGCCGACAAGGCGGTCCTGGGGCTGGCCGGGCCGGAGATCATGAAGGAGTTCGGTCTCAGCCGTCAGGAGTTCGGCGCGGCCCAGGCCGCTTTCTTCAGCCTCTTCTCGCTGTCCGCACTGGGGGTGTCGTTCCTGACCCGCAGGGTGCGCACCTCGGTACTGCTCCTGGGCATGGGCCTGCTGTGGTCGGCCGCCCAGCTGCCGATGCTCTGGGGAGCGGCGGGCTTCGGGACCCTGATCGTGACGAGGGTGCTGCTCGGCTTCGCCGAGGGGCCGGCGGCGCCCGTGGCGGTCCACCACGCGCACGGCTGGTTCGAGCAGCGGGAGCGCACCCTGCCGACGGCGATCCTCATGGTGGGCGCGGCGGCGGGAGTCGCGGTGGCGGCGCCCACGCTCGGTGCGGTGATCTCCCACTTCGGCTGGCGCTGGGCCTTCGGGGCCGCGGGTCTCGCAGGTCTGCTGTGGGCGGTGGTGTGGGCGGTCAAGGGCAAGGAGGGGCCGCTGGCTCCGCCCGTGGGCCGCACGGCGCGCCCCGCGGCGGGAGAAGCCGTCCAGGTGTCGCTGCGGGCCGTGTTCCTCTCCGGCACCTTCGTCACGGCGGCACTGGGCGCGTTCGCGGCCTACTGGGTGATGAGCGCGAAACTCACCTGGCTGCCCGACTACCTCCACACGGTGGTGGGCTGGGACCTCGGGCAGTCAGGCGCCGCGGTCGGCGGCGGCGCGGTGGCCAACGGGGTGGTCCTGCTGGCGCACGGGCTGCTGGGCCGCCGGGCCGCCCTGCGGGGGACCGTCGGCAGGCTGCCGGCCGGAGCCGGTGCAGGGCTGCTGCTGGTGGTCTCGGCGGGCGCGGTGACCGTGTTCGCCACCGCCGACGCGCTGTGGATCAAGATCCCGATGATGTTCGGCCCGATGGCGGTGGCCCTCGTCATGCTCACCGCCGCGCAGACGGCCATCGCCCGGATCGCGCCGTCCTCCCAGCGCGGCGTCGTACTCGGCGCGCTGGTGGCGGTCTTCGCCCTGGGCGGCATCGTGTCCCCGCTGGTGCTCGGCCGGATCGTGGACGGCGCGGCGACCGCGACGGCCGGCTATGCGAACGGCTGGCTCGTCACGGCCGCCCTGCTGCTGGTGACGGGCGTCCTGGCGGCCCTCTTCATGCGCCCGGAGAGGGACGCCAGGCGGCTCGGCGTCCCGGAGTCCCCGACCTCAGGGGTTCCCGTCAGCCACTGACAGGAGCCCTCGGGCCGTACTGGGGCATCACCCGCACAGTTCCGTGAAGCGACGGGTGTCGATGTTGCCGCCGGAGATGATCACGCCCACCCGGGAAGGGAGTTGGCCGATGCGTCCGGCGAGCAGAGCGGCGAGTCCGGTGGCACCGCTGGGCTCGACGACGATCTTCAGACGCTCGAAGGCGAACCGCATGGCAGCGCGGATCTGGTCGTCGCTGACCAGGGCGATCTCGTCGACGAGCCGCTGATTGACGGAGAAGGTCAGCTCGCCGGGCGTCTGGATCGCCTGGCCGTCGGCGATGGTCCGCGGCACGGGGACGGTGATCCGCCTGCCCGCCGCCAGGGACTGCCTGGTGTCGTCCCCGGCCTCCGGTTCCACCCCGATCATCCGCGTCCCGCCGTACAGACCCTTGGCCGCGGTGGCACTGCCCGCGATGAGGCCGCCGCCGCCCACCGGGGCCACCAGCGCGCCGAGTTCACCGCTCTCCTCAATCAGTTCCAGCGCCGAGGTGCCCTGCCCGGCGATGACGTGCGGGTGCTCGTACGGCGGGATGAGCGTCAGACCGCGTTCGGCGGCCAGTGCCTCGCCGAGGGCGATCCGGTCCCCGGCGTACCGGTCGTACGTGACGATCTCCGCGCCGTAGCCGAGGGTCGCGTCCACCTTGGACTGCGGGGCGTCCTCGGGCATGAGGATCACCGCGGTGGTGCCCAGCTCCCGCGCGGCCAGGGCGACGGCCTGGGCGTGGTTGCCGGAGGAGTAGGCGGCAATTCCCTTGGCCAGCTGCTCCGGTGAGAGACGGGAGGCGGCGTTGTACGCGCCGCGGAACTTGAACGCGCCGATGCGCTGGAAGTTCTCGCACTTGAGGTGCACCTCGGCACCGACGAGCCCGTCCAGGGTGCGGGAGCGCAGGACGGGGGTGCGGTGGGCGACGCCCTTGAGCCGTGCGGCGGCGTCGCGTACGTCGTCCAGGGTCAGTTGCAGGGGGAGGGTCATGTCCGTGCTCCGTTTCTGATGCGTTGATCTCTGATGCGTCGATCCGACAGCAGTCCGTACATCACTCAGCAGTCCGTACATCACTCGCACGGGCAGTGCCGGGTTGGCTGCCGCCGCCCCGCCCAGCTCGTCGTCGTCGAGGAGGGCCGGCAGGCGTTCGGCGGGCAGTCGGGGGTGGCGTGCGGCGGCCGTGCGGACGGTCGGGTCCGGGTCGCGGGTGAGCCGGTCGGCGGTGTCGGGCCTGAGGCCGGGGTCGAGTACGGCGAGGCGCCGCTCGGCGGGGGCGCCGGCGTCGGCGAAGCGGGCCGCGAGTCCCGCGACGGGGAACCGCGGGTGTTCGAGCAGCAGGCCGCCGGTTCCGGACGGGTGCTCCAGGTAGCTGCGCAGCAGCAACTCAGGTGGTGGCGAAGGGTGGTTGTGCGCGAGCAGCATCCGTACGCCCGGGTCCGCGTCCTCGGCCAGCAGGGCGACCAGCGCGGCGGGCAGAGCGGGATCCTCGGCGGCCCGCCTGCGCAGCAACGGGTGGCGCGAGCGGGCGTACCTGGCGGTGTCCGCCGGGTCGGGAGCCGCCCGGACGTGGTGGGCGCGCGGGCCGAAGTCCTCTTCGTCCGCATCGGTGTTCACCGTGTAGTCGATCGCCGCCCGCTCGTCCTCGCTCAGCCCGGACCGCAGCGAGACCGCGGTGCGTACCCGCGGATCGGCGTCCTGCGCAAGGGAGTTGACGAGTCCGGGGGCGAGGTCGTCGCGGCGGGCGAGCTCCAGTCTGACCTTCGGGTCGGGGTGTGCGACGAGCGTGGCGACGACCTCAGGGGGAGTGCTGCGGTTGTGGGCGAGTACCCACTGGTTCTCGGGATCGGGGTCGCTCAGCAGCCAGTCGACGACCGTCCGCGTGAGGGGGCGGTTCACCAGGATGTGTGTGGTGGCGTGATTGCGCGGCGGGGGCAGCGGGCCCAGCTCACGCTCCATCGCCTCGGCGTCGTGGGTCTCCGTCCTGCGCTCCGCGGCGGCCCGCACCTGCGGGTGCGGGTCCGTCAGCAGCGCCGCCCGCTCGTCGTCGGAGAGCAGGGTCCATACGGAGACGGCCATGCGCCGTATCGAGGCGAAGGGGTGTCGGCAGTAGGTGAGTTGGAGGCGGAGGGATATCTGCCCGGAGGAGACCAGCTCGTGCAGGCAGTCGTTGTCGTACGTCGTCAGCATCCGGTCGACCACCGGGTCGGGGAGCGGGCGCACGGGCCGCCTGCTGTCCCGCCCCGGACGGCCGGAGAGGTGCGCCCGCACGATCCACTCGGGATCGTCGACGAGCAGCCCGCGCACGGCGGGATCGACGAACGGGTTGCGGGCCAGGGCTTTGCGGACCGGGGGAAGCGGGTGCGTGACGATCGCCGCGGTCACCTCGTCGGGAAAGGAGGAGCGGCGCGAGGCCAGCGCGGTCCAGGTGCTTTCGTACGAGGGCTCCAGCAGCCGGAGGAGCAGGTGGGCAGGGGCGGCGGGATTGACGGCGAGGCCGTCGAGCAGGGAGGTCACGCCACGCTCCTGGAGGGCCGGCGGGTCCGTACCGTCTGGGCTGCGGCCGGCACGAGTCGGGTGTCCTCGTTCAGCGCCACCGGCAGGGTGCGGATCAGGCCGCCGGTGCGTTCGGCGGCCCAGGCGTCGGGGTTCTTGCCGTCGGTCGCGAGGAGGGCGAGGAGCGGCCACAGGGTCGCGTCCGCGAGGGCCGGCCGGTCATGACCCGGCCCGGCGGTGGCCCACCGCTCGGTGAGCCGGTTCGTGGCGCGTGCGGAGCGTGCTGTCGGCTGTATGAGATGCCCCCTGTTTCCGGCGGGGCGCACAAAGGTCCGACTCGCACCCCTCGGGCGTCACCCTAGACGACGGCCCCCCCACCCGGCAGCGGCATTTCAGGGCGGTCGCCGGGGCCCCAACGACCGTGCGGCGAAAGCCCCTTGCTCACAAACGAGACGCAACGTATCGTCTTATCGAGGCCGCCTGAAGGTCATCTGCAGGTCAACCGAAGGTCTGGTTCCGCAGACCACGTACGAAGGAGCAGCATGGAGCAGTTCATCGACGCAGCACCCGGAGTACGCCTGTGGGCAGAGGCGGTGGGTGAGGCCGAGGCCCCGCCACTGCTGCTGATCATGGGTGCTCAGACCTCGGGCAAGGGCTGGCCCGACGAGTTCGTGGACATGCTCGCCGTGCACCACCGCGTGATCCGCTACGACCACCGTGACACCGGTCGCTCCAGCTGGCCCTTCGCGCAGCAGCCGTACCGGATCGTCGACCTCGCCGAGGACGCGATCGCGGTGCTGGACGGATTCGGTGTCGACCGCGCGCACGTCGTGGGGCTTTCCATGGGCGGGATGCTCACCCAGCTTCTGATCGCCGATCACCCCGACCGGCTGCTCAGCGCGACCGTGGTGGGCGCCTGTGCGCTCAGCACCGCTGCGTACGTCCACCCGGACGGCACGCGCACCCCGCCCGACCAACTGCCGGGCATCGCGCCCGAGATCCTGGAGATGTGGGCCAGGCCGGTCGAGGACCGGGGCCTGGAGGCCGAACTCGACCGGAGGGTCGCGCACTGGCGGGCGCTCTCCGGCGACCGGCTCCCCTTCCACCCCGAGCGCGCCCGCGCCCTGGAGCGGAAGATCATCGAGCACACGGGGCACCACGCGACCAGCACCGCACACGCCGACGCCGACCCCAGCGGCATGGACCGCACCGAAGAGCTCGCGAAGAGCGACGTGCCCACCCTGGTGATCTCCTCCCCGGCCGAACCCGTCTTCCCGCCGCCGCACCCGCAGCACCTCGCCCAGGCGATCCGCCGCACGCACGTCGTCGAGATCCCGGGCATGGGCCACGCGCTGCCCGACGAGGTCCTGGCCCCGCTCGCCACCGCAGTCCTGGAACACGCCGCGAGGCACTGAACCCGGCGGGCGGCCCTCTGTCGCGGGGGCCACCCGGCCGTCATTCAGGGGCGGAGGCCTGCGGGTCGACCGGGCGCTCGAAGAAGGTCTCCAGCACCACCGTGGCATGCGTCCCGCTGACCCCCTCGACGGCGTGGATCCGGCGCAGGACGTCCTGCAACTGCCCGGTGGTGGCAGTCCTGACCTTCACCAGCACCGAGGCGCTGCCCGCGATGACGTGCGCCTCCAGGATCTCGGGGAGCGCGGCGAAGTCCTGTGCCGAATCACCCATCCACGAGGTCGAGTCGACCATCACGTAGGCCAGGACGGGGGCGCCCACCGAGGCGGGGTCCACCTCGGCCGCGGTGCGTCGGACGACACCGCGCTCGCGCAGCTTCCGTACGCGCTCGTGGGTGGCGCCTGCGGAGAGGCCGACGGCCTGGCCGAGTGCGGCGTAGGGCTGGGTGGCGTCCTGCTGGAGCTGGGCCAGCAGGACGCGGTCTATGTGATCCACAACTCTCCGTTCGACAATGCCTTGTGTCGACCATACGACATCCCGCAATCTTCGCTACAGGCCAAACAGCGTTCGGTGAGGGGTGGTTGGGGCATGTACGAGATGTTCGACGAGAGGTTCCGCACCGGGCGGTGCATGAATGGTGACGATGCGCTGGAGGTGCTGTACACCGGATGCCGCTGGGCCGAGGGCCCGATCTACCTGCCCGCCTGGCGGCAGTTGATCTGGAGCGACATCCCCAACGACCGGATGCTGCGCTGGGACGAGGAGACCGGCGCGGTCCACGTCTTCCGGCGCTCCGCGGGGCACACCAACGGCAACACCCTCGACCGCGAGGGCCGGCTGGTCACCTGCGAGCAGGGCAACCGCCGGGTGACCCGCACCGAACACGACGGCACCGTCACCGTGTTGGCGGACCGGTGCCAGGGCAAGCGGCTGAACAGCCCGAACGACGCGGCGGTGAAGTCCGACGGCTCGATCTGGTTCTCCGACCCCGACTTCGGCATCACCAGCGACTACGAGGGCTACCGCGCACAGAGCGAGATCGGCGCCAACAACGTCTACCGCATCGACCCGGCCACCGGTGAGGTGCGCCAGGTCGCCGACGGCTTCGGTGCACCGAACGGCCTGGTCTTCTCGGCCGACGAGAGCCGGCTGTTCGTCTCCGACACCCGGGCCGGTTTCATCCGGGTCTTCGACGTGCGCGACGACGGGACGCTGTCCGACGGCAAGGTCTTCGCCGAGGCGGGGGCCCGCGAGCAGGCCCGCTTCGACAACCTCCGCTTCGACGACGAGGGCCGCCTCTGGGCCGCCGCGATGAACGACGGAGTGCACTGCTACGCCCCCGACGGCACGCTCATCGGACGTATCGAAGTGCCCGAGGCGGTGGCCAACATCGCCTGGGGCGGCGCCAAGCGCAACCGCCTCTTCATCACCGCGGAGACCAGCCTCTACTCGGTGGTCATGGCCGTCACGGGTACCCACCCGACCGGACCGGGGCGCCGGCCCTGGCTGGACTCGTAACCGCTGCCGCACGCCCAAGAACGTGTCGGACCCGGGAGGACATGAAGTACCGCTTCGTGCTCCCGGTCCGGGTGGACGAGGCGGGCGTCCAGCGGCGGATCTACGGACACGGCGGCGGACTGGCCCGGTACGGCCCGTACCTCTTCATGTCCTCGACCCTTCGTACCGGCCCCAGGACCTCTCCCTGTGGTACGCCACCCACGAGCTCTGGAGCCTCACCGAGGGCGAGGAGGACAGGGTGCTGTACTCGGTCGGGCCGGACTCGCTGAGGTGGCGGCCCGGGGGCCCGTCCGTGTGGTGTGACGCGCCGGGCGGGCATGGCGGGCGGCGGAGCGGGAACAGGTGAGCCCGTGCCCGCGCCGAGGATGCCCGGGCCGCAGCGGCTGCACGCTTCCGGCCCGGCCGGCGCGGTGCACCGATACCTGGAGGGCGGCGTCGTGCGCAGTGTGGGAGTGGAGGAGGAGCTCCTCCTCGTCGATCCGGAGACGGGCGAGTCGCGGGCGGTGTCGTCGGCGGTGCTGGCGGTGCCCGCCGAGGGCGGGGAGAGGGAAGAGGTCTTCGAGAAGGAACTGCACTGCGAGCAACTGGAGTTCGCGACGCGCCCCCGGTTCGCGATGAGCGATCTGGGCGAGGAGATCAGGCGCTGGCGGGCCGAGGCCGGGCGGCGCGCGGAGGAGGTCGGGGCCGCCGCGGTGGCGCTGGCCACCTCGCCGCTCACCGTCAGCCCCTCGATCGACTCCGGCGAGCGGCACCGCTGGATCGAGAAGCAGTTCGGCATGCCGGTGCAGGAACAGCTGACCTGCGGCTGCCACGTGCACGTCTCGGTCGAATCGGACGAGGAGGGCGTGCAGGTGCTCGACCGGATCAGGCCGTGGCTGCCCGTCCTGACGGCGCTGAGCTCCAACTCGCCCTTCTGGCAGGGCGCCGACACCGGCTACAGCAGCTACCGCAACCGGGTCTGGGGACGGTGGCCCTCGGCCGGCCCGGTGGAACTCTTCGGCTCGGCCGAGGGCTACCACCGGCAGGTGTCCGACCTGCTGGAGACCGGCGTCCTGCGGGACAAGGGCATGGTGTACTTCGACGCCCGCCTGTCCCACACCTACCCGACCGTCGAGATCCGGGTGGCCGACGTCTGCCTGGACGCCTCGACGACGGTCCTGCTCGCGACGCTGGTGCGCGGTCTGGTCGAGACGGCGGCGCGCGCCCACCGCGCGGGGGAGCCGCCCGCGGCGCACGGGGTCGGGGCGCTGCGGCTCGCGGCGTGGCGCGCCGCGCGCTCGGGACTGACCGACCGCCTGGTCCACCCCGAAACGCTGCGGCCACAACCCGCGGCCGAGGTCCTCGAAGCACTGTTCGCCCACGTGGGCCCGGCCCTGGAGGACTACGGCGACGCCGAGGACGCCCGACGCGGCCTCACCGGACTGCTGGCCACCGGAACCGGCGCGGAAGTCCAGCGCGCCCTGCTGAAACGCACGGGGAGCCTGCGCCGCACGGTGGCGGACTGCGTACGGCGGAGCGCGTCCTAGGGCGGCGCGTTCCAGGGCGGCGCGTCCCGGGGCGGCGCGTCCGGGGGCACTGCCTGCTGGCCCGCAGCGCGGTGCTGTGCCCTGAGCTGCCTGAGGAAGTACGCGACCTCGCCGCTGATGCTGACTCCCGTGGCCAGGATGATCAGCATGGCCACCGCCTGCACCATGTGGGTGACCCCCTGCGCGATGCGATCGATCGCCAGCTCACTCAGTGCCCGGTAGAGCATGCTGCCCGGCAGCAGGGGGGTGACCGCGGGGATGACCAGGGGAAGAGCCGACACCCGGCTCCTGTGCGCGAGGTACTGGCCGACCGCGCCGATGGTCCCGGCCATGATGCCGGTGGACGAAAGCCGCAGGAAGCCCGCGTTGCGCAGCGCGATGTAACCGATGACACCCCCGACCCCGAGAAGTGCGGCGACGATCCATTTGCGGCGCGGTACGCGCATCCGGGAAGCGATCGCCACGGTGAACATCGCGGCGCCGAGCAGCCGCCAGGAGAAGTAGTCCGGGGACGTGGTCCTCGGCAGGATCGGCAGGCTGTAACCGGCCTTCGCCGCGAGGGCCATGACCACCCCCGTCCCGGAGACGATCGCGAGGAACACGAGCAGTGCCTCCATCAGCCGGGAGTACGCCGTCACGTAGTGGCCGGTCAGTGCGTCCTGGACGGCGCTGATGATGGTGAGGGCGGGCAGCAGGGCCAGTACACCGCCGACGATGATGGCCGGGCCGTAGCGGCCGTGGCCGAGATTGTCGGCCACGACGGCGAACACCGCGGCGGGGAGCACGGCGAGCGCGATCCGGTAGAAGGCGGGCACGCCGTAGGCGGCGAGTGCGGTGGAGACGCGTCCGGCGAGGGTGGCGGCGACGAAGGAGGGGATCACGACCGGAAGGTCGCCGCCCGCGATCAGACTTCCGGAAGCGGCGACCAGGCCCGCATGAGCCGATTCCCTGCCCCAACGGGCGGCACGGCTCCGCTCGGTCCCCGCCTCGGGCGCGGGGCACAGGTCGATGACGCGCGCACGCGCCTCGACGGCGGTCAGGCGGCCTTCGCTGATGTCCTGGACGAGCTGGTGGGTGCGTTCCAGCGCAGTGAAGTCCAGAGTGCGGCGGCGGATGACCCTGTGTTCGGAGGTGGGTTCGGTGTCGTCGGCCATCCGGCCCGCCAGCGACACCACCCACAGCGTCACATCGGGCTCGCACCACTGGAGTCCGTACGACTCCGCCGTCACCAGCATGCCCGCGACCGTCTCCTCGGCAGCCGCGCCGTTGGCCATCAGGGAATCGCCGATCAGCAGCGCGAGGGCGATGACGAACGCGGCGTCCGGGTGCTCGGGGTCGGCGGGAGGGGGCATGAACGGGTCGGGGGCGGCCTCCAGACCACGCAGCCGCCCGAGGCTCCGCTGGAGCCAGGGAAGGGACTTGCTGGGCAACGGGGCCTCCAGCGCCGGGGGTTGACGGGTGCGCCATGAACGGGTGCGGGCCGGCTCTCGGAGCCCGCCGCGCAGAGGTGTGTGCCGGTACGAGAGCACGGGCCCGCCCCGGCTGAACCGGGGTGGGGCCCACGCGCCGCGGACGGCGGCCGAGCTGTCCGCGTATGCGCGTGCTGTTCACATACGCTCGTTCTGTTCTCATACGCACGTGCTGTTCACGTACGCACGTGTCACCCCCCCCGCGCGGTGCTCGGACCGCGTTCTCCACGGTGAGCCGCCAGGCGACACCGCCACGGGGCGGGTCTCCGTCGAGGTGAAGGCCTGGTCGCCGTCGGTCACCGCGGTGCGTCTCCCCGGCCCTCGCGACGTGCGTCTCCTGCTGTGCATGTCATTCTCCACGGTCGGGGCGGGGGAGGAGGGCGGGCGACCGCGCGGTGCGTACGGTCACGCTCCGCACTCGCCTGCATCGTGCAGCAGCATGGAATCTGATGGAGAGTCATACAGTTTTACGACACGCCGTCGCACGCCGAACGCACCGCGGTCGGCGCTGGGGCGGAAGAGGGCGTAAGAGGGCGGAAGGGGGAGGAAGAGCGCTCCGGGGCCGAAGTGTTGGCTGGTTTCCCGCTGGCACCGGTCCGGCCCGGCTGGTGACACTGGTGACGTGGAGCCCCACCCGGCCTGCTCCTCCCGGGCGCAGTCGGCGCCGATGAGGCGGGAGCGGCGGAGTGGCGCGCCGCGCACCGGCTTCGGCCGCATCCTGCGGCTGTCGAATCCCCTGCACGGCGACGCACGTCAGGAGGGCTTCCATGACTGCACGACCGAGCACCACCACCACGCATGCCGACTGGGGCAAAGCGGATTTCGACGACATCTACGACTGCCCGGACCCCCGCTCGTACTTCACCACGATGCGACCGCTGGCGTACCAGATACCCCACCACGGCCAGGCCGTCTTCCGGGCGCTGACCGGCGCGCTGCGCGGCCTGCGCCCCGACCGGACACCGCTGAACGTGGTGGACCTGTGCTGTTCCTACGGGATCAACGCGGCCCTCCTCAACCACCGGGTCACCCTGTCCGAGCTGTACGCCCGGTACACCGCCCGCCACCTGGCCGCGCTTTCGGCCCGCCGCCTCACGGCCGAGGACCGGGCCTTCTTCGCCGCCCGCCGCACGCCGGAAGCGGTGTCGGTGACGGGCGTCGACGTGGCGGCCCGCGCCGCCGGATACGCGCGTGACGTCGGCCTGCTCGACCACTCCTTCGCGGAGAACCTCGAAGTCGGCGGTCCGAGCCCCGCCCTGCGCCGCGCACTGGCGGGCACGGACCTCATCACCGTGACGGGCGGCATCGGTTACATCCGCACCCGGACCTTCGCCGGGCTCCTCGACTGCATGCCGACCCCGCCGTGGGTCGCCGCGTTCGTGCTGCGCACCGTGCCGTACGGGCAGATCGCCGAACTGCTCGCCGCCTCGGGCCTGGTGACGGAGAAGCTGCCGGCCCGTACCTTCCGGCAGCGCCGCTTCGCCGACGACGCCGAGCGGAACGCGGCGTTCGACGCCCTGGCCGCGGCCGGACTGCGTACGGCGGGCAAGGAGGCGGACGGCTACTACCACGCCGACCTGTATCTGTCCCGGCCCGCGGCCGACGTCGCCGCGCTGCCCCTCGCCCGCCTGGCGCCCGTGCCGTCGGCCGCTCAGCCGTACGACAGCTGACGGTCCGCGGCCCGGGTCACCGGGGGCATCGGGTCACCTGCGTGCGCCGGGTCACCTGCGGGCATCGGGTCACCCACGCGCATCGGGTCACCCACGCGCATCGGGTCACCCACGCGCATCGGGTCACCCGCGTGTGCCGGATCATCCGCGTGCGCCGGTCACCCGTGCGCGTCGAGCCAGTGGAGGCGGCCCAGGCTGACCAGGCGCAGTTGGCGGCGGGCCAGTTCGGCCGTCGTCTCCTCGTCACCGGGGTCCGTGTCGAGGAATGCCGACGCGGTCATCACCATGTGGTCGACGTAGACCCCGGCCAGCATCACCAGGTCCTCGCGCGACCAGCCCGCGGAGTCCGGCAGCGCGCCGAGCGCGTCGGCCACCTCGTCGGCGAACAGCCGCAGTTGGCCTCCGATCGCCTCGCGCACCGGCCGCACCCCGCCGTGCCGCTCCCGGGCGATGAACCGTACGTGGGCGGGGGCGGACCGGACGAGGCCGGCGATCAGGGCGACGGTGAGGGCGATACGGGCCTCGCTGTCGTCCGCGTCGGGCGCGGCCAGGCTCGCGCGGATGGCGCTGTGCAGGCCGCCCAGCGACTCCTCGACCAGGGCGACACCCAGCTCGGCGGTGTCCTTGAAGTGCCGGTAGAACGCGGTCGGGGCGAGCCCGACCGCCCGGGTCACCTCCCGGAGGCCGAGGCTGCTCAGGCTCTGGTGCTCCAGGAGGCCGAGGGCCGCGTCCATGAGGGCCTGACGGGTCCTCAACTTCTGGGCCTGCCGGATTCCCGTCGTCTCTGCGGCGCTGCCTGCGGTGTGACTCATGTCATCCAGTAAACAGTCGTTCTCCGAAGAAGGGAAGCATGGAGGTGTGATTCAGTGGACAACTGTAACTACAACTGTTCACTGAACTCATCAACTCCCACTCCCTCGCGAGGTGTTGAACCCGTGATCGCTCTCGTCGCCGTACTCCTGCTGCTGGGCTTCCTGCTGGGCCCGGTCGCCCACGCCCCGCTGCCCGTGACGCTGATCGCCGCCGCGCTGATCGGCTGCTGGCTGCTGGTCTTCGCCGTCCGGGAACGCCGGAACCGCTGAGATCCGACAGCCGGTACCACCGAGAGAGGACACCGCCATGCAGCTCACCGCCCCCACCGTCTCCACCGACCGCCCCGGAGCCGACCGCACCCGACGGGTCGGTCTGCGCGATGCCGACGGGATGGCCGTCGCCTCGTTCGTGCTCGGCCTCGTCGGACTGCTCGCCATGAACATCCTGCTGGGCCCCGCCGCCCTCGTGCTCGCCACGCTCGCCCTGCGCCGTGGAACCACCCGCCGGTTCCGCGCCTGGCTCGGCCTCGGCCTCGGCGTCGCCGATCTAGTGGTGCTCGCCACCGTCGTCGACCTGAGCAACTCGGTGTCCTGGAGCTTCGGCGGCTGAGGACGGCTGGACGAGCAGGGTGCGCAGGTCGATGATCTTGTAGCCGCGGGTACGGACCGCGTCGATGAGCTGCGGCAGGGCCTCGGCGTCGAGGACGGGGACCTGCCCGTCGAGGGAACCGACGTGCATCTGCACGATCGCACCCGGCCGGATCACGTCCATGGCCCTCGTGACGGCCTTCTGTACGGTCATGCCGCCGAGGATCCCCTTGTAGCCGTTGGTGTCGGTGGTCCACTCGATGTCCGCGAACCCCATCGCGTTGACCTCGGCGATCTGGGCGGGGGTGGTGGTGCCGTAGGGGAAGCGGAAGAACGGCAGCGGCTCCGTGCCCGTGGCCCGGCGGACGGCGTCCTGGGCGAGGGTGACCTCCTCGGCGCGCTCGGCCGGGGTGAGGGCCTTGAAGGGGGGGTGGGTGTGGGAGTGGTTTCCGAGCCCGTGTCCGGCTGCGGCGATCGCGTGCGCGGCCCGGGGATGGCGTTCGGCGAAGCGGCCGGTGAGGAAGAAGGTCGCCCTGGCCTTCTGCTGCCGCAGCACCGTCAGGACCGTGTCGAGGCCGGCTTCGTCCCAGGCCGCGTTGAAGGTCAGCGCCATCACTCGGCGCGAGGTCGGGATCGTACGAACGGCTCGGCCGTAGAGGCTCTCCAGCGATGCGGGAGTGACGGCCGGACGGGGGGCGGCCGGACGTGCGGCGGCCCGAGCGCCGGACGGTGCTGCGAACCCGGCCGAGGCCGTCAGGGCGGGCAGCAGGGCATGCAGGACGGACCGTCGGGGCAGGCGGAGGCTCATGCGACGACAACGTAGCGGTCCCCGATGCGCCGGACGGGCCGCCGCGCGCTCGGCGCGGCGTGCTCAGGGCTCCGCTGCCCCTCCCCGTCCCCGCCTCAGTTGTGCCGGATCAGTGAGTCCACCAGCCCCGACCGCGTGTTCGGGAAGTCCAGCGGAATGATGCCGAGGCCCCGCCAGCCGCTCGCCTCGGAGCTGTCGACCAGGGTGTGCACCTTCGGGTTGAGACGGTCGGAGTTCCACCGGGGCGGCAGGGCGGCGGCGGTGCTCACGAAGTTGATGTACTGCTTGCCCGGCTGGGCGGCGGCCTTCCTGAACTGTGCCTCGATCTTGGGGTACTTGGCGAACGGCTCCGCCTGGTAGTCGTCCTGGATGTCGAAGACCGACGTGTCGCCCCAGCGCACCCCGCCGGGCAGCCCGCCGTTGTCCGCGAGCAGGACGACCCTGCCGCGCGCCTGCCCGAGGGACGGCAGCGCGTCGGCGATCAGGAACAGCGAACGCCATCCCCTGCGGTCGAGATAGTCGGTGAACAGCGCTCCGAACTCCGTGCCGGAGACCTCCGAGTACTCC
Organism: Streptomyces sp. NPDC054863; assembly: GCF_053610825.1. NCBI lineage: Bacteria > Bacillati > Actinomycetota > Actinomycetes > Kitasatosporales > Streptomycetaceae > Streptomyces > Streptomyces sp. NPDC054863. The sequence goes on from NZ_JBSGZD010000071.1 coordinate 22,076, forward strand.
TGCTTCACCCGCATCAGCACCGTCTCCGACGGATGCGCCGCAAGGAAGTCCCGGCAGGCGGTGAGGACGTCGTCGAAGTTGAGGTTCTGGTAGAACGCGCCGTGATGGATCGTGAACGACCCCTCGAAGGCCCGGCACCGTACGTCGAGGAAGCGGATGCCGGACGCCAGTTGCTGCGCGATCGTGGTGTTCTGGCACTCCACCCAGGGACCGCCGAACCGGGCGCCCGAGTCATGGGTGCCGGGCACCGTCAGCGTGCGCAGCGGTCGCGCGGAGTCGACTCCGGCCATCCAGTCCTGCGTCCCGTACGCCCGTACCCCGCGAGCCCGGGCCCCGGCGGCTGCCGGTGCTGCGCCCGCGTAGGTCAGAAGCCCGGTGGCGGAGAGGGCCGCCGCACCCTTGAGGAACCCTCGTCGGTCCATGCGCAACTCTTCTCCCTGGCGTAGCTCCGGTCACACGTGCGCATCGAACCACACATGAGGGAGCGTCAACCAGCGTGAGAAAAGCCGCACTTGGGGCCAATCAGCGAGTCTCGTCCCCGGCCCCGGCCCTGTCCCCGTTCCCGTTCCCGCTGTCGTCCCCTGCCGCATTGCGCCTCTGGCGCTTGCCGACCACCACGGCGGCGGCGACCGCGCTGCCCACGAATGCGGCGGCCACAGTCCAAGGCTGGTCGAAGCGGTGGCCGGTGGCATGGTCGAGCGAGTGGCGCCCCGGCCCCACGAGGGCGATCGAGGCGGCGGTGAACCCGAGGAAGGCGGGGTACTCGTACCCGCCCGACTGGGCGAAGAACCCGGCGGGGGCGTGCACGGCGACCGCTCCCGCCATGGCCCCCGCGGCAGCCGCACCGGCCGCCGGAGTGGCGAGGCCCAGTGCGAGGAGCACGCCGCCGCCCGCCTCGCCGAGCCCCGCGGCGACCGCGCTCTGCCTGCCGGGCGTGAACCCCATGGACTCCATGGCGGCGCCGGTCCCCTCGATGCCGCCGCCGCCGAACCAGCCGAAGAGCTTCTGCGTGCCGTGCGCGGCCAGCACCGCGCCGGTGCCCACGCGCAGTACGAGCAGACCGAGGTCGCGGCGGTGGTTCAGGCAGGAGGCCATGTCTTCTCCAGGCTTCGGGTGAGGTACGGGGCGACGTTCCCACTCTCCGCTGCCCGCACCGCCCGAGCAGCGCGGTACTACGCCGGACGGGAACCGCACGAGGGTCCGTCCACGTACTGCGCCGGACGGGAACCGCACGAGGGTCCGTCCACCCGGGCCCCGTGCGCGTGCTGGCGCGTTGCCCGCCCCGGTCGCAGACTGGACGGCATGGCGACGGGCAGGCGCAGTGCGGGGCTTCTCCTCTTCCGGGTCACGGGCACGGTCGCGGAGCGGGACGTCGAGGTGCTGCTCGGGCACATGGGCGGTCCGTTCTGGGCGAGGCGCGAGGCAGCCGCCTGGTCGGTGCCCAAGGGCGAGTACGGGCCCGACGAGGAGCCCGTGGCGGCGGCGCGCCGGGAGTTCGTGGAGGAACTCGGGCTGCCCGTTCCCGACGGGGACTGGATTCCGCTCGGTGAGGCGCGGCAGCGCAACGGCAAGACGGTCACCGTGTGGGCGCTGGAGGCGGAGCTGGACCCGGCAGCCGCGGTGCCGGGGACGTTCGTCATGGAGTGGCCGCGCGGGTCCGGCGTGCAGCAGGAGTTCCCGGAGCTGGACCGGGTCGCCTGGTGCACGCCGGGGCAGGCCGCCGAGCGGCTCGTGGCGGGTCAGCGGATCTTCGTCGACCGGCTGCGTGCCCGGGTGCGGGGGACGCCCGCCCCGTAGCCGCCCGCGCGCCGTCAGTTGAGGGTGTCGGGGTCGGGACCCGTACGCATGCCGCGGTCCAGGGCGGCGATGGCGTCGATCTCCTGCTCGCTCAGTACGAAGCCGAAGACGTCGAGGTTCTCGCGGATGCGGGCCTCGGTGACCGACTTGGGGATGACGACGTTGCCGGTCTGGAGGTGCCAGCGGAGAACGACCTGGGCGGGGCTCCTGCCGTGCCGGGCCGCGATCGAGGTGATCGCCGGGTCACCCAGGACGGCGCCCTGCGCGAGCGGGCTCCACGCCTCGGTGAGGATGCCGTGCCGGGCGTGGAAGGCGCGCAGCTCCCGCTGCTGGAGGCCCGGGTGCAGCTCGATCTGGTTGACGGCCGGGACGACCGAGGCCTTGTCGAGCAGGCGCTCCAGGTGGGCGGGCTGGAAGTTGGAGACGCCGATGGCACGGGTGCGCCCGTCGGCGAGCAGCTTCTCGAAGGCGCGCCAGGTCTCGGAGTAGAGGTCACGGGCCGGGGTCGGCCAGTGGATCAGGTACAGGTCGACGTGGTCGAGGCCCAGCTTGTCGAGCGAGGCGTCGAAGGCGGCGAGGGTGGCGTCGTGGCCCTGGTCGGCGTTCCACAGCTTGGTGGTGACGAACAGCTCGTCGCGGGCGATGCCGGATGCGGCGAGCGCGCGGCCGACGCCCCGCTCGTTTCCGTAGACGGCGGCGGTGTCGATGCTGCGGTACCCGGCGGCGAGTGCGGAGCCGACGGCGGCGGTGGTCTCCTCGTCGGGGACCTGGAAGACGCCGAAGCCGAGCTGGGGCATCGTGACGCCGTTGTTCAGGGTGACGGTGGGGACGTGCGGGAGGGAGGTCATGATGCGCTGTTCCTTGTAGGTGCGGTGAATCCGTGCGGGTTCATGGCTGTACGGGACGGCTGGGGTCAGTGGTGCGAAGCGACGGCCTGTCCGGCGGGAGCGTTCCCGGCCGGTGCGCGGTCCGCCGCCGTGCTGCCGGACGACCCGGCGACCACGCCGGAGGCCTTGGGGCGTGCGGGCTCCCGGCGCTCCAGGAGGCTGGAGACGACGGCCAGCAGCAGGGCGGATGCGGCGAGTGCCGCGCCGACCCAGTTCGGCGAGGTGTAGCCGTATCCGGCGGCGATGACGATGCCGCCGAGCCAGGCGGCCAGGGCGTTGCCGAGGTTGAAGGCGCCGATGTTGACGGCGGAGGCCAGGGTGGGCGCGCCGTGGGCGTAGTCCAGTACCCGCTTCTGGAGCGGCGGCACCGTGGCGAAGCCGAGGGCTCCGATGAGGAAGACGGCGACGGCCGCCGTGACCTTGTTCTGCGCGCCGAAGGTGAAGAGGGCGAGGACCACGGCCAGCCCGCCGAGTGCGGCGAAGAGCATCGGCATGAGCCTGCGGTCGGCGAACTTCCCACCGGTCAGGTTTCCGGCGACCATGCCCAGGCCGAAGAGGACGAGCAGCCAGGTGACGGAGGACTCCGCGTACCCGGCGACGTCGGTCATCATCGGCGCGATGTACGTGATGGCCGCGAAGACTCCGCCGAAGCCGAGCACGGTCATCGCCATGGCGAGGAGTACCTGGACGTTCCTGAACGCGGCCAGCTCGTGCCGCAGGCTGACGCCCTCCGCCTTGGGTACGTCCGGCACCAGCTTGGCGATGCCCGCCAGGCCGACGATGCCGAGCGCGGCGACCAGGAAGAAGGTGACGCGCCAGCCGGCGCTCTGCCCGACGAAGGTGCCCAGCGGCACGCCGACGACGTTGGCGACGGTCAGGCCGGTGAACATCATGGAGATGGCGCCGGCCTTCTTCTCGGGGGCGACCAGTTCGGCGGCGACCACCGCGCCGATGCCGAAGAACGCGCCGTGGGCGAGCGAAGCGATCACCCGGCCGACGATCATCATGGAGAAGGTGGGGGCGACCGCCGAGACGACGTTGCCCACGATGAACAGGCCCATGAGAAGCATCAGCATGTTCTTGCGGGAGATCCGGGTGCCCAGGACGGTCATGAGGGGCGCGCCGAACATGACCCCCAGGGCATATCCGGTGACCAGGAATCCGGCGGTGGGCACCGAGACGCCGAAATCGGCGGCGACGTCGGGGAGCAGCCCCATGATGACGAACTCGGTGGTGCCGATTCCGAAGGCCCCGATGGCGAGGGCCAGGAGCGCGAGAGGCATGGGAGCGACCTTCCGAGGTGCGTGCAGTAGCGTCTTACAAGCGAAGACAATAGTTGCAGACGCGGGCTAATGCAAGCGCGGTGTATTGGGTGTGCGGGTGGTGCGGGGTGCGGGGGTGCGTGTGGGTGCGCGGTGAGGCGTGCGCCGGGGGAGGTGGCCTTGCGTGTGCGCGTGTGTTCGCGCCGTGGTGAGAGCGGCGGCCTTGCCGAGGACGGTGGCTCCGCGTGTGCGCGTGTGTTCGCGCCGTCGTGAGAGCGGCGGCCTTGCCGAGAACGGTGGTCCCGCGCGTGCGCGTGTTCGCCGTATAGGGGATGTGCCCGGGCGTCGCCACAGGCCGTGCGCGGCGGTGTGGCCGATTGTCGACGCGATTTCGGTGTCGTGTCCGTGTGTCCGCCGGGCCGTGCGGCGGGCGTGCCGTGCGTACTCGACCGGATTCCGCCGGGGGCCGGGCAAACCTCGCGCGGTCACGATCATCGTATCGAGCTAATGTCACCGGAATCTCTGGGCCGGAGGGCCTTATCGGTGGCTACTGTCCCCGATAGCTGGACGGATTCCCGGGCCTTTGCGCCCAGTTGTGCCCCTTGCTCGGTAAATGGGTACACGCCGGCCGCCGCCCCGACCAAGCCGCCGCCCGACCAAGGAGAGCCCGCCCGATGAGTGTTGACACGAGCCCCGGGGCGCAGGTGGCGCCGCCGCAGCAGTCGCTGAGTACGGCGGCAGCCCGCAACCTCGCCACCACGGCCAAGTCCGCCCCGCAGATGCAGGAGATCACCTCCCGCTGGCTGCTGCGGATGCTCCCCTGGGTGGAGACCAAGGGCGGGGCCTACCGGGTCAACCGCAGGCTCAGCTACACCGTCGGGGACGGGCGCGTGGACTTCGTCCAGGACGGCGCCGACGTCCGGGTGATCCCCCGTGAGCTCGGCGAACTGGCCCTGCTGCGCGGCTTCGACGACGTGCAGGTGCTGACCGCGCTCGCCGACCGGTGCGTCCAGCGCGACTTCCGGGCGGGCGAAACGCTGGCCGAGCGCGGCGCGCCCGCGGACCGGCTCCACCTGATCGCCCACGGCCGCGTCAGCCGCACCACCGTCGGCCAGTACGGCGACGAACTGTCGGTGGCCGTGCTCGCCGACGGCGAACGGTTCGGGGACAACGCCCTGCTGGACGCGGACGCCCGGTGGGAACACACCGCCACGGCCGAGACCGCGGGCACCCTCCTCACCCTGTCCCGCGCGGACTTCACGGCCGTCATGGACTCCGCGCCGGGCCTGCGGGAACACCTCGATGAATTCAGGGCGCTGCCGCTCCGGCGGCAGAACCACAAGGGCGAGGCGGAGATCGCGATGTCCGCCGGGCACGCGGGCGAGCACCAACTGCCCGGCGCCTTCGTCGACTACGAGCTGAAACCGCGTGAGTACGAACTCTCCGTCGCGCAGACGATCCTGCGCGTCCACAGCCGGGTCGCGGACCTCTACAACGGGCCGATGAACCAGACTGCCGAGCAACTCCGGCTCACCATCGAGGCTTTGAGGGAGCGTCAGGAGCACGAACTCATCAACAACCGGGAGTTCGGCCTGCTCCACAACGTGGACTTCAAGCAGCGCGTCCAGACGCACTCGGGCCCGCCCACCCCGGACGACATGGACGAGATCCTCTGCCGTCGCCGGGGCTCCAAGTTCTTCCTCGCCCACCCCAGGACGATCGCCGCGATCGGGCGCGGATTCAGCGAGTACGGGCTCTACCCGGACCACGTCGACCTCGGCGGACAGCTGGTGCCGGCCTGGCGGGGCGTCCCGATCCTGCCCTGCAACAAGATCCCCATCACCAAGGAGAACACCAGCTCGATCCTCGTCATGCGCACCGGCGAGGACAACCAGGGCGTCATCGGACTGCGGCAGACCGGTCTGCCGGAGGAGTACGAACCGGGCCTGTCGGTCCGCTTCATGGGGATGAACGAACAGGCGCTCATCTCCTACCTCGTCACCACGTACTACTCCGCAGCCGTCCTCGTACCGGACGCGCTCGGCGTGCTGGAGAACGTGCAGATCGCCCGCAGTCGCGCGTAGGAACGCCCAGGAACGCGTGGGTACGTCTAGGGACGCCCAGGGACGCGTAGGGCACGAGCCCGCCCGGCTGCCGACAGGGCCCGGGCCGACGCATGCCCACCGGGCCGACGCATGCCGGCCGAGCAGGCCCGGCTGCCGTCACGGCCCGGGTCGGGCGTGCGCGGGGGCCTGTCACCGGCCGAACACCCATCGAACCATCGAAACCATCGAAGGAGCCAAGGATGCCCGCGCCCGAGCCGACCCCCTCGCAGTCGAGCCTCCCCGAGGCCGCCGCGCGCTTCGGGGCGCACGTCCTCGCCGACGCGGCGGCCCGCGCCTGCGACATCGTGGCCGCCACCGGAGGCCCGCCCCGGGTGCCGTCCCTGCCGGGACCGCCGGAGCAGGCCGCGCCCCCCGCAGGCGTTGCCCCCGCAGGGGTCGCCCCCACCGGCATCGCTCACCCCGGCGTCGCCCTCACCAGGACCGTTCCCGCCGAACTCGCCCTCGCCGAGGCCCCGTTGCCGACCGTCGACCTGGCGCGGATCCTGCGCGGACCCAGCGGGCTCGGCACGGCGGGCCTGCGGCTGGCCGGGGCCGGGGGGCCCCTGGCCGGGGCCGGGGGACCTGCGGCACCGGCGGAGCCACCGGCGGCAGGCGAGGCGGCGGAGCCACCGGCGGCGGAGGAGGGCCGGCCGATCCCGGGCCTCTACCACCACCCCGTACCCGAACCGGATCCCGTACGGGTCGAGGAGGTCAGCCGCAGGATCAAGTCCTGGGCGCTGGACGAGGTCGATCTGTTCCCCGACGACTGGGCGGACCAGTTCGACGGCTTCTCCGTGGGCCGCTACATGGTCGGCTGCCACCCGGACGCCCCCAGCATCGACCACCTGATGATCGCCGCCCGCCTGATGGTCGCCGAGAACGCCGTCGACGACTACTACTGTGAGGACCACGGCGGCTCGCCCGTCGGACTCGGCGAACGGCTGCTGCTCGCGCACACCGCCCTCGACCCCCTGCACACCACCAAGGAGTACGAGCCCCCGTGGGCGCGGTCGCTCCACTCGGACGCGCCCCGGCGCGCCTACCGATCCGCCATGGAGTACTTCGTCCGGCAGTCCACCGCCTCCCAGGCCGACCGGTTCCGGCACGACATGGCCAGGCTGCACCTGGGCTACCTCGCCGAGGCCGCCTGGGCCCAGGAGGACCGAGTGCCCGAGGTGTGGGAGTACCTGGCGATGCGCCAGTTCAACAACTTCCGCCCCTGCCCCACCATCACCGACACCGTCGGCGGTTACGAACTCCCCACGGACCTCCACACCCTGCCCGCCATGCAGCGCGTCATCGCGCTCGCGGGCAACGCCAGCACGATCGTCAACGACCTCTACTCGTACACCAAGGAACTCGCCGCCCCCGGCAAGCACTTGAACCTTCCCGTGGTGCTCGCCGAACGGGAGGACCTCTCCGATCGCGACGCCTACCTCAAGGCCGTCGAGGTCCACAACGACCTCATGCACGCCTTCGAGGCCGAAGCGGCGCAACTCGCCGCCGACTGCCCCGTCCCGACCGTGCAGCGCTTCCTGCGCGGCGTGGCCGCCTGGGTCGACGGCAACCACCACTGGCACCGGACCAACACCTACCGCTACAGCCTTCCCGACTTCTGGTGAGAAGGCCTGCCCGACCTCTGCAGAGAAGAATGGAATCATCTGTGACCAGCACCGAATTCACCACCTCGGCCACCACCACCTCGGCCACCGCCGCCGCCAACGGCGCCCCCTTCGTCCCCTCCCCGGCGACGCCCTACCAGGGGGACATCGCCCGCTACTGGGATGGGGAGGCCAGGCCGGTGAACCTGCGCCTCGGCGACGTCGACGGCCTCTACCACCACCACTACGGCATCGGCGACGTCGACCGCGCCGCGCTCGGCGACCCCCAGGACAGCGAGGCCGAGAAGAAGCTGATCGCCGAGCTCCACCGGCTGGAGTCGGCCCAGTCCGAGCTCCTCCTGGACCACCTCGGCGCCATCGGCCCCGGCGACACCCTGATGGACGCGGGCTGCGGCCGGGGCGGCTCGATGGTCATGGCCCACCAGCGCTTCGGCTGCAAGGTCGAGGGCGTCACGCTCTCCGCCAAGCAGGCCGAATTCGCCAACCGGCGCGCCCAGGAACTCGATATCGCCGACCACGTCCGGGCCCGCGTCTGCAACATGCTGGCCACGCCCTTCGAGACCGGGCAGGCCGCCGCCTCGTGGAACAACGAGTCGAGCATGTACGTCGACCTGGAGGACCTCTTCGCCGAGCACTCCCGCGTCCTTGAGGTCGGTGGCCGCTACGTCACCATCACCGGCTGCTGGAACCCGCGCTACGGCCAGCCGTCGAAGTGGGTCTCGCAGATCAACGCGCACTTCGAGTGCAACATCCACTCCCGCCGCGAGTACCTGCGCGCCATGGCCGACAACCGCCTCGTCCCGCAGGCCGTCATCGACCTGACCCCCGCGACCCTGCCCTACTGGGAGCTGCGGGCGACGTCCTCCCTGGTCACCGGTATCGAGGAGGCGTTCATCAACTCCTACAAGGACGGCTCCTTCCAGTACGTCCTGATCGCGGCCGACCGCGTCTGACCGCGTCCGGCTGCTGCCCCCTGC